>JAQWRC010000083.1 GCA_029243925.1 Phycisphaerales bacterium | reverse complement strand
ATGAGACGCACGTGACCGATTCTCGCGGCGATGAGTAATCGCATCCCGTCACCCCAGATGGGGCCACTGCAGGTCTCGTCACGCCAGCCAAGTGGCTCAAGTGTGGTCTCATCTCGAATCACGGCGTACTCGATGGCCAGTTCATGTTCGGCAAGCACTTTGTGCATGGCGGCTTCCACATCGTTGATTCGTTGAACGCGTGTTGCTGCTCGAACGAGAGTTGCTGCTTTCAATGCACGAATAATGCCAAGGGCTCTTTCGCGTTCTTCTTCACCAAGGAGCACGTTGCGACTGCTCATCGCCAGCCCGTCGTCTTCTCGCACCGTCGCTCCGCGAAGAAGGCGAAGCCCCGGCCAGCGATCAGCATGAGCAGACACCATCGACTCGAGGACGCGCATTTGCTGCCAGTCCTTCTCGCCGAAGATTGACACAGAAGGCTTGGCAAGATCAAAGAGCCGAGCTACGACCTTGCAGACGCCGGCGAAATGACCGGGACGGTGGGCGTCCTCAAGCTCTGGTCCATCGGCGACATCAGGAAGTGGGGGCTGCCACGTTCCTGCTTCCGGATAGACGGTGTCGACATCAGGAGCAAACACAGCGGTTGCTCCGGCCGCCTCTGCGGCAGCCAGGTCGTTCTCCAACGTTCGTGGGTAACGTTCAAGATCGGCTGATTCCTCGAACTGCGCCGGGTTCACGAAGATGCTCACGACGACATCGTCGGCATGGACCCGCATCTGTTCGATGAGGGAGCAATGTCCGCGATGCAGCGCGCCCATGGTGGGCACGAGGCCACACCCCTGATGGGCGTGCAGGTCAGCGATGGTGGTGAGGACATCCACGTGGGTCAGCCGCGGGTGATGATGAGCGTGTTGTTTTGCCCGCCAAAGCCGAAAGAGTTGCTCAGGCAGGTATCCAGCGGAGTCTCACGCTTGACGTTGGGAACGTAGTCCAGATCCAGTTCTGGATCCGGTTCATGGAGGTTGATCGTCGGAGGAATCACCTGATCACGCAGCATGAGCAGGCAGGTGATGAACTCGACGGCGCCTGCAGCGCAGATGAGATGTCCCATCATCGATTTGATGCTTGTCATCGGAATGTCGTAGGCCATGTCGCCGAAGACCTTCTTGGATGACAGTGTTTCGATGTGATCATTCTCATTTGTACTGGTGCCGTGGGCAGAGATGTATTGGACCGGGGGTGTGCCGTCATCACGTGGCTGCGTTGGATCAAGCCCCGCGTCGGCGAGCGCTTCAAGCATGGCCGCTGCGGGGCCACGGCCTTCGGGATGAATGTCGGTGATGCGATAGGCATCGGCGCTTGAGCCGTAGCCAGTGATTTCAGCGAGAATCGTCGCTCCACGGGCCTGGGCATGTTCAAGGGTTTCCATGATGATGATGCCTGAACCTTCGCCCATGACAAAGCCGTCGCGGTTTCGACTGAAGGGTCGAGAAGCTGTATTGGGATCGTCGTTTCGAGTCGACATTGCGGTCAATCGGTTGAATCCGGTCACGCCCAGTACGTGCAGCATGGTGTGCGTGCCACCACTGACCATCACGTCGGCGTCTCCGCGACGGAGGATGGATGTCGCTTCACCAATGGCCTGCGTGCTTGCGGCACATGCGGTCAGGCAGTTGTAGACCGGGCCGCGAATTCCAAATTCACGGGAAATGTGGGACGCAGGCATGTTCGGTTCCTGCTCGACTTCTCCGATGCCGTCGAGAAACTGCTCGGCTGCCTTGCCCCAATCGACCGTGTTCACAGTACGTCCGTCATCTTCACGGCTTGCAAGAGACGTCTTCTGGTAACTCTGGAAGTCCAGGACGCCTTCTCCGGCGCCCAGGTAGATGCCTATTCGATGGGGGTCGAAGTTCGGGGATTGATCAAGCCCCGACATGGACCATGCTTGTTGCGCGGCTCCCAATGCGAATTGCGTATGGATGCCCGGTTGCCCATGCAGGGCGGGATCCTTGACGAACTGCTTCCAGTCGTAATCGCGAACCTGCGAGGCGAATGTGGTTGGGAACGTCCGCGCATCGAATCGCTCGATCGGCGTGATGTCGGTTTCCCCATTGAGGAGGCGCTGCCAGACAGTCTCAATGTCATGTCCCATCGGCGTGACCCAGCCAATGCCGGTGACGACGACGCGTGGTTGTGATGTGGTCATGAGGCACCTCCGAGAATGATGGCGGTGTTCTGGCCACCTTGACTTGCACTCAGTACGAGGATGTGTGAGAGGTCGGCATCGGCGGCGTCGGCGGGACCGACTTGAAGCGTGCAGTGTGCCGTGCCCGTATTGAGCCTGGCTGGAAGTGATTGTGTTTCGAGGCACCGGCAGGCGATCGACAGTTGGATGGCTCCGTTGCCGGCGTTGCAGTTGCCGGTGTAGGGGATGGTGAGCACCATTGGGATCGAAGATGCACGTTCGCCGAACACGGACTCGATGGCTTCCACTTCCGCGGCATCGATCGATGGGATGCCACATCCGAAGGGGACGATCGCATCAATGGAGTCGTGGTCGAGTCCTGCGCTCCGCAGCGCGTTGTTGATGGCGGCAGCAATATCTTCCCCGTTGGCGCTCATTCCGTCGTGATTGCAGGATTGCGTCGCGGCGTAGCCGAGCAGTTCAGCTCGTGCTCGCCCTCCGCGTGCATCACAACTGTCCTTGGCTTCCAGAAGGAGCAGGCCGCCCCCTTCGCCAAGAGCCGTTCCACACGCTTCGACGCTGAAGGGACGGACGACATCATGCACCTCCAGTCCCGAAGAGTCGGCGAGGCGTCCAGCACAGGTCTGGCGGTAGTAGCTCAATGGATTGAGTTTCGACTCGGCGCCGCCGGTCAAGCAGGCATCGGCGGCTCCGCGTTCGATGACTCGCATGGATTCGCCCAGTGAAAGCGCACTGCTCGATTCAGAGCAGGTGATCGTATTGCTCGGGCCCTGGCAATCGTGCACGATGGTCACATGGCAGGCAAGCATGTTGGGCAGGTACTTCAGTAACCACAATGGTGTGAGGTTTTCCATGCCGGTCACACCCCATCGCTCAAGATCGACTTCATCATCATCACCGAGGCTGGTGACGAAGGCATTGGTCAGCTCCTGCACATCGGCAGCGATGAGTCCGGAGCCGATCTGACATCCCATGCGATCAGGGCTGATGACATGGCCGTCCTCGTTGTCGACGCCCGGTGTTTTCAGACCGGCATCATGAATCGCGGCAACGGCAGCGCCTACGGCGAGTTCGACGTCACGGCACATGACCTTGACGGCCTTGCGATAGGACTTGGGCACAATGGTGCGCACCTTGAAGATCTCGGGATCGACTTCGCCTCCGACGTGGCAGGGGAACGCGCCCGGATCGAAGCACGTGATGGGCTTGAGGCCGCTGCGGCCTTCACGCATCGCATTCCAGGTGTCGTCGATTCCGACGCCCAAGGTGCTGATGGGTCCCACTCCAGAGATGATCACGCGGCGTGTCATGGGGCGATAGTGTAGCTTCCCCGGTTCGCTGGCGGTCGTGCCACCCAGGCTATCGCATTCGCGACGTAATGATGGTGGAACCGCGAAGGCAGATGCCGCTTCGGGTATTGCACGCCTGCCAACTTCCGTGAACGGTGTATTGGAGAGGCGTGTCGAGGTCCTTGCCATCGGGAGCTACGAATATTCGTGCAGTGATGGACCCTTCATAGTGACTGGTCGATTTCCCGTTCACCTGTTTCCGGCGCGGGTCCGGCCAGTCAATGCCCTCCACCACGTATCCCGTTGGGAGTGACACGTGAATTTTCGTGGGGATGCTTCCCCCCCTCTCGGAAGCCGGGGCGATCGTCCAACCGGGAGTGATTGCAAGGTGCACGTCGATTGCGCGAACTTCGTCGGCAACATCAGCAGCGTCCGGAACAGAGCAGGTCATCCGTACATGCCCATTGGCTTGCGCAGTTTCCGTACCGTCTTCGGGAGCCGATACAGGCGCCGGGAGTTGTCGGTACAGCCAGACCCAGCCATGCGATTCGTGTTGGTGGGTTTCCAATGGTTCAAGTTGGTCGTACAACGTGCTGAGCGTCGCGTCGATCTCGTCGCGTCGTGATGCCTGCTTCGGCGTCAGCGTCTCGGCATTCCAGAGGGGCACTCCCTCCTCGCCGAGTTCCTCGAGTTCCGCTTCGATCCGAGCTCGTTCGCCGACTTGCTGTTCGGTGAGGTCACGGACCTTGTGCCAACTCGAACCGAAATCGCCGACGAGCAGATCCGTCAGTCCATCTCCATCCCAGTCCGCGGCGTGAACCTTGCAACGTGAACCGTTGCGGACAGGCGACTCGAGCTTCGCGAACATCTCGTCTCTGGTCATGGGTGGAATGAGGACCTGGACGGATTCGTAGGCGGGGTTGGATTCGGTGCCCTTGTTGCGGTGCCAGAAGACTCCGCCATCCTCGCTGCCTACGAGGATGTCGCTGACGCCATCGAGATCCCAGTCGAAGACATGGACATTCGACCCGTAGTCCCAGCCACCGATGGGTGTTCCGTCAGTGGTGGCGAGGGGGACGGTCTCGGTGGACCAGCGTGGCGCGGATCGCGTACCGATGTTTTTGATCGAGTAGCAGCCGTCAAGACGCGATCCGACAAGCAGATCGAGATCACCATCACCGTCGATATCGTGGAGTTCCGCGGTGGTGGAATGCACGTCGTATCGATCTGATTTGCCCGGCTCGCGATACTTCTCTGGAACCATCTTCCAGGGTAGGAGGACGTCGCCCTTGGCATCCATCAACTGCACGCCGGCTGACCATTCGCCGTCATCCAGACCCTTGAACAGGTACATGTCGCCGGGATACGAGGAGGAGAATACGTCGGTGGTGCCGTCGTTGTCGTAATCAACGAACTGCGGCACGAAACTCACGCAGCAGGTGATCGGTACGGCTGCAGCCTTCCCACCGGCTTGCAGGTACTCGAAGTCTTCAAATCGGGGATCAGCATCACTGCCATGGTTGCGGTAGATCCGGAGTCGGCCGTTGGCCCACTCGTGTCCTGGTGTTCCAGGCTCATGGACAGGGCCGGTGTACGTCCCGTCGCCGAACTCACCCACGAGCAGATCCCGGATGCCATCCCCGTCCATGTCACGTAGATACGGAGCGGCATGCCCTGTGGTCACATCGATCGGTTCACCATTGGCGAGTATTCGAACGGGTGCATCGAATCGTGGCGCATCGCTCGCACCCAACATGGCGAAGACAAGCACTCCGGTACTTATTGCTGCAGGCATGGTTTCTCCCGATCAGGTCAGTCGTTTGTTCCGCCCCCGATTTTCTGCGCTACGAGTATCGCCATTTCAAGGGATTGCTCGTAGTTCAGTCTCGGATCGACGAGTGACTGGTAGGAATCACCAAGATCCTTGTCGGAGAGTCCACGGGCTCCGCCGGTGCACTCGGTGACATTGTCTCCGGTAAGTTCAAAGTGCACGCCTCCGAGAATGCTGTCGTTGGCGGCGTGGATGTCGATGGACTGCTCGAGCTCTCCAAGAATGTCCTCGAAGCGCCGAGTCTTGATTCCCGCTTCCGTTTTGACCGTGTTGCCGTGCATGGGATCGCAGATGAACAGGACCGTCTTGCCGGTCGCCCGCACGGCATCGATGAGTGCAGGGAGGTGATCCGCAACCTGCTGTGCGCCGTAGCGATGAATGATCGTCAGTCGGCCTGGTTCGTCATCGGGGTGCAGTGCATCGAGGAGTTCCGAGACGAAACTCTTGAGTGCGCCCGGTTCAATGCTTGGCCCGATCTTCACACCCAGTGGATTGCGAATGCCCCGGAAGAATTCAATGTGTGCATGATCGATGTTCGCAGTCCGCATGCCGATCCACGGGTAATGGGTCGACAGGTTGTACCAGCCGTCCCGGCGGGGGACTCGGCGAGTTTGTGCCGCTTCATAGGGAAGGATCAGGCCTTCGTGGCTGGTGTAGAAATCCACCCGTGAGAGATCTCCGGCGGAGATGCCCGTGAGGGATTCCATGAAGCGGACTGATTCGCCAATGCGATGGACCATGGCCTGGTATTCACTGGCTCGGGGAGAGTGTTCTACGAATCCGAGGTTCCAGAATTCCGGGTGGTGCAGATCGGCGAATCCTCCGCCGACAAGCGATCGAATGAAGTTCAATGTCAAGGCCGCGCGTTCATATCCATTGATGAGGCGCTGGGGATTCGGGTGTCGTGATGCGGCATCAAATGCAGCGGCGTTGACGTTGTCTCCAAAGTAACTGGGCAGCGTCATCCCATCACGCTCTTCGGTCATTGACGAGCGAGGCTTCGCATATTGCCCGGCGAAGCGTCCAACGCGGATCACGCGCCGTCGCGTGCCATGGACCAGAACAAGTGACATCTGCAGCAGGATCTTCAGCTTGTTGGTGAGGGCTTCGGGTGTGCAATCATTGAACTGCTCTGCACAATCGCCTCCTTGCAGGAGAAAGCGTTCGCCTCTGGCGGCTTCTGCCAGTTGGCTTTTGAGCGATTCGACTTCCCATGAGGTCACCAGTGGGGGCAGTTGAGCGAGCGCAGTGGTTGCTTCGTCAAGCGCGTCTGGATCCGGATACCCGGGTTGGTGGGTAATGGGTCGGCTTTGCCAACTGTTTGGAGTCCACTCTTGCATGGGGTCTGAGGCCATTGTGGCCATATCCTCCTCGATCCGGGCTCTGGGCCGGTAGAATGCGGGCGAGAGGATTCGAACCTCCACGGGTTGCCCCACTGGAACCTAAATCCAGCGCGTCTGCCAGTTCCGCCACGCCCGCATGGGCACGTTCGTGCAGAGAGAGAGTATCCGTGGGATGCTCATGGGGAGCAAACCGGGACCGAACGAGCAGGAGATTTATTCGATGAGCATCAAGAACATGGGTGGCACCTCAATCATTCCACTGCTGAGCCGATTTGTGCTCGGTTTGGCTTTCATCATCAGCGGCTGGTTCTTCTGTTTCCAGACCATTGAACTTTCGTCAGATGACATGACGCGGCTGGAGCAGATCAGGGCATCGCATTCTGATGGGGCAGACGCTGTGCCCGCTGCCGCTGACGGCGCAAAGGTGCTGGCTGTGAATCGACTGGTGCTTCATTTCCAAGGGTGGGATCTTGGTGCCTGGGCTCAGCCGCTTGGATGGGCGGCCGCGATCTTTCAGTTGATGGGCGGGCTCAGTCTGCTGCTTGGCCTGTGTACACGCATTGCTGCTTTGGGTTTCTGTGTTCTCATCGGCGGCGCATTCTGGCAGATCACGATTCAGCAGAACGGCATGTTCGAAATGAATCCATTTACGTGGCGTGATCACAGCGCCGCGTGGTACACGATGCTGAGTCAGTTGCCGATGTTCATTCTCGCATTTGGATTGGTCCTGACCGGAGGCGGCCCGTTGTGTGTCGACAAACTGGTTTTCGGTCGGGCTCCCGCCCAGCCCGCAAAGGGCAAGTCGAAGAAGGGCGTTGAGCTCGAATAGGTGCCGGCTGACTGTTGTGCTGTCGCAAGGCATGACGCTGCTGAACGCTCAGGTGATGGTGAGTTCATTTAGACTGGCGTTGATTGGCGTGACGGGTGATGAATGGGCACACAGCGAGTAAAAATAAGTGAAGGGGAAGAAGCCGCATCCAGTGCGCGTCGCATCGTGCCATGGGTGACCTCGATCGGCGTGCACCTTGGCCTTGTCGCCATTGGTCTGGTCGTCACGTGGTCGGTCATCATCGCTGGTGAGCGTGATGCGCCTGAGCGGATCGTCGCTGATTTCCAGATGCTGGAGTACCGCCCCGTGGTTGAAACGTCGGTATCGACGTTGGAAGCCGTCGTGGCCGCACCCATGCCTGCCGCCGTACTGCCCGAACCACCGGCCCCGGAGCCGGCCGTTGATGGCGCGACGCTCGAGTTGTCACAGCTCTTGGGTGCTCCGGACATTCCGGCAAACCTGTTGGGCGCTGCGGATGAATCCATGCCGGTGATTGAGTTTGCAGGTGCAAAGGCGACCAATGCAACGCGGATTGTCTATGTCGTGGATGCCTCAGGCAGCCTGGTCTCCTGGATGCAGGTCGTGCTCAATGAACTCTTTCGCTCGCTGGAACAGCTCGATGATCGGCAGCAGTTCGCGGTCATCTTCTTTCAAGAGGATCGAGCCATCGAAGTGCCCCCGCTGCGTCGATTGCAGAAGGCGACCTCGCAGGCTCGGCGTCGAGCCATCGACTGGATCAGTGAAGGCGACAATGTTGTTCCCGGATACGGCTCGAATCCTGTTACTGCTCTTGAAGCGGCATTTGACCTGCATCCCGAGGTGATCTTTCTGCTGAGTGACAGCATCACCGGTTCGGGAGCCTATGAAGTAGATCAGGCTTCGCTGCTCGCCTCATTGGAATCGATGAACCCGGTGCGGGATGCAGAGTCTGGCCGTCGGGATGTTGTGATTCAATGCGTCCAGTTTCTCGGTGAAGAAGAGGATCGACTGGGAACCATGCGTCGAATTGCGGAACTCCACGGAGGCGAAAGTGGATACAAGGTGTACGATCGAAAAGCCATGGGGCTTGAAGACTGACCGCGGCGTAGCGCCGCAGGAGTGAATGCCATGATTGGAACATTGCAGGCCATACTGACGTCGGTTGCCACGATCCCCGACCCCGGTGCGATTGATCGCAGTTTCGGCAGCGCGTTCTTTATTTCTCGAAACGCCGACAGCAGCATTGAAGTGCTGGGCAGTCTCATCATCTGGGTTCTTCTGCTGTTGTCGATACTCAGCATCGGCCTGATCATCACGATGTCGATGAGCAACACACGGGCCACCGTGCTGCCGGAGTCGGTCGTTGAGAAGGTTCGCAAGCAACTGGCCTCAGGTCGGTACAAGGAGGCCATCGCTACCACGGAGCGTGACGACAGTTTCTTTGCCCGCATCATGCATGCTGGCATGAAAGAAGCATCGCATGGCTATGGTGCCATCATTCGTGGGTTGGAGCAGACGGCGGATGAGCAGACGACGCTTCGGTTTCGCCGCATCGAGTTTTTGAACGTACTCGGGCAGGTCAGCCCGATGATCGGGCTGTTTGGAACCGTGTACGGCATGATTCTCGCCTTTCAGGCCATTGTCGTCAGTGGCGGAAATGCGGACCCAGTATTGCTTGCAGGAGGTATTGGTACGGCGCTGACGACGACCTTCTGGGGTCTTGTCGTCGCCATACCGGCGCTGGCGGGCTATGCGATCATCCGGAATCGCATCGATGAGATGACGACGGAGGCAACGCTTGAAGCGGAATCCCTGCTGGGACAGTTCCGGCCGAAGCGAAGTTCGAAATCGGCTTCCAAGCCTGCGGATTCAAGCGGTGATGTTTCTCTGGCCTGAGTTGTATTGATCAACTGGTTCCACGCCCATGTCCACCATCTTCAAACGCGGCCCCGCACGTCCACAGGCGAACATCACGCCGATGATCGACGTGACCTTTCTGCTGATCGTTTTCTTCGTGCTCGTATCGCAGATCGTCGATCTTGAAAATGTCGACCTTGAACTGCCTGCGCCTGATCATGCGGCGACCCGTCTGCCTGGTGAGGAGCCGCGCGCAGTCGTGAATGTACTTCCAGGTCCGAGTGGAAAAAGCAGTGGATACCGAGTTGCGGGGGAGAGTTTCGAAGCGACCCCGGCCGGCGTGCAGGGATTACGTTCGCTGTTGGTCGAGTTGTTTCAGGCGACGCCGCAGATGCGCGTCAACCTGCGTGCGGATCGACGCACGGCATATCGTTGGGTTGCCCCGGTCTTTCAGGCTGTTCGACAGGCAGCCGTGATGGCGGATGTCGGGCTGGATGGAGCCAGTCTGAATCTCGTTGTCGTACGGGAGGACCAGTAATGTCCGAGCCGTCCGCCAGAGGCGAACAACTCGATCTGCCACCCGTTCGTCGCCGTGATCGAACAGCACCGCCCATCGGGCTGAATCTCACCTCGATGATTGATGTCGTCTTTCTTCTGCTGGTGTATTTCCTGGTGGCGACCGATTTCAAGCAGTCAGAGGAGATCTACCGTCTTGATCTTCCTGAACGTCGCGAAGGCATGGCGATTGATCCCTTTGAGCTCGATGACGAGCCGTTGCGCATTCTTGTTCGTAATACCGGTGCGGCTAGCGAAGACTACCGGTTGGATATCGAAGGTGCACGAGGAACGGTTCGTGATTTCGAGTCGCTCTACGAGTTTCTTGCCGCTCGGCGTATAGATGGCATGGGCGGCGGGCTGTTTGCCGATGATCACCCCGTTCTGGTTGTGCCATCGTCCGGAACATCCTGGTCGTTTGCGGTCGGCGCATTCAACGCCGCTGTACGTGCCGGGTACGTCAACATCACCTTCGAGGAGAGTGCTTCGTGATCCACGTTGCGGTCATGCTGTGCCTCGCGATGTCCACATGGCAGCGTGGCGCGCTGGACACGCTGGCAGAGCGGGTGGATGAACTGCGTGAAACGATTCGCTCGAGTGGCGCATCATCCGATGAACGCAACACTGCGCTGCAGGAGTGCCTGCTGCTGAGATCGCAGGTACTAGACAGCACTGAACTCGACGATACGGCGCAGGCGATTCTGATGTGCGATCAGGCAGAGGACCTGATTGCAACAGGACTCGCGATGGATCAACTCGGAATGACCGTCATGTTCGGTTATCCGACGGAATCAGAATCGACTCGCGCCAACGCCCGCATCAGTGCGGGGCTGGCCATGGTGTCGAAAGCGGAGTTGGCAGTTGAACGCGCTCTCTTTGATTTGGAGCGGATACCGGCATCAAGACGAACCGCACTGCAGCGTGAATCCCTGCTGCGCTTGCGCGAGCAGGAGCGAGATCGGCGATTGCCACTTTTGCGTGGAACGGCTCTGGTCCATCGAGCGGAAGGGTTTGAGCAGGATGACGTTCGCCATGCAACGATGCAGGAAGCCGGATTCGATCTGGAAGTGCTTCGAGAACGACTGGACGGTGGCGTGCTTGTCCGCGCAACATGGCTGCATGGGCTCGCCATCGCGAGGATGAATCAATACGACGATGCGGAGGCGGCGTTTCAAGAGGCTGCTACACACGCTTCAGCGTCCGCCACTGACGTGTTGGCGGCACGGTTGGGAGGAGTGGTCAATCGATCGCATCAAGGTGGGCAGGATCGCGGCATCCGTTCGGCTGAAAAATTGCAGGCTCGGTATTTGGACGCTTCGCAACTTCGACAGCGTCTGCTGATCGTGGATCATCTTGCTCGCCTCCATGCGGCCAATGGCCGCTACGGCGAAGCAGCGGAGGCCTGGGGTCGTCTTCATACCGCTCTTACCGAGGCTGGTCTGGAGACGAAGACAGCTCGTGCGCTGCTCGATGAGCGAATACGTCGGCTGCCCGTCTCTGACCCACAGCACATGAAGTCGGCCGATCTGCTGCTGGCGCACGTTGGTCGCAGTGAACTCGAGGCAGGCCGACTCGTTTCCGCACTGCGTGTGGTGTTGGAATCAAATGCACTTGAGGAACGGCAGCGAGCACGCGCACTGTCCGCATTGGCGTTGGCTCTGGTTCGTTCCGGGCAATCGCTTCAAGCCGTGGAATCGCTTCTTGAGTTGGTCAGGACGATGCCTGATGCACCCGAGGCGGGAGCAGGCATCGATCTTGCAGCCCGGTTGTCCTTGCAGCAGGCGCTGGCGGACCCGTCTGACGCAGCAGCTCACGCCATGGCGGTGGAATCACTGGCGTTTCGTCTGTCAACATTCAGCGAGCGATCCGGCACCGATGGTTGGCGATTGGCGGCGGGAAGGCTCGCTGCCTCCGATGGCCGTTTGGCCGATGCGATGGCAGCCTACGACTCGATTCAGCCCGGCGCGAAGGAAGAGCAGGAGTCGCTTCGTGAGTCGGCAGCTGTGCTTTTGCGTGCTGCTCGCCAAGGCGGCGAGCAGCAGGAAGATGTATTTGATGGGATGCGGTCGAGGCGTGCACGTGGTGACGAAGCAACCATGCTTGCCATTGACCTGCTGCTGGTCGAAGCCATGCTGGATGCGCAGCGGAATGTGGAAGCAGCGGAGTTGATTCGCTCGCTTTCGGATGCTTCATTGTCGGAATCGCAGCAGGCGATCGTGGAGACATTGCGACTGCGTGCGGCGGAAGGCGACCCTGCTTCACTCGCAGAAGCTGCCCGTGGTGTTGCAGAGCGAGGTGGTGCTGATGGCGGCTTGGCGATTGCGACGTCTTTGCAGCAGGCCCTCGGCGAAATTGCAGCAGAAGAGATGCGCACCGGAAATCCGGTTGCTTCCAATCGGATCCAAGAGGAAGTCGAACCGTTGTCGGAAGCGCTGTCGAATTGGCTGAAGCAACATCAATCCGATGACGCGTCAAGTTGGTTGCTGGTTATCGAAGGTTTGCGCCGTTCAAACCGGTCCACGGAAGCGTTGGAAGCTGCCGACCGCATGTTGACGTTGCATCCCAATGCCGGCGAGTTGCTGTTTGAACGTGCTGAGAATCTGAATGTGCTTGGCGGCGAGCAGCGGTTGGCTGATGCCATGTCGATCTATCGTCGACTGACTCGTGTTCCTCGCGAATCTGCGCCGCGTCGTTGGTGGTGGAGCCAACTTCGCATGCTTGAAATTCTGGCTGCGATGGAACGCAACACGGATCGCATAGCGCCCCGCATCCGCCGACTGATGGATGAGGATGAATCCATGGGCGGGGCGGATGTGCTTCGCGGATTCCAAGCCTTGTTGATCCGATTCCAGTAACTCGGTCTGTGTCATGTCGGTATGCAAAACACGGACCCGCATGCGGGCCCGTGTTTGAGTGCTGTTGGCATGTACTCGTGCTCAGGACGCTTTTGTCTCTGGTACAGGATTGTTCGAGGCAAAGGCACGGAGCAGTGCACGGCGTCGATCGTCTCCTTTAAGTCGCGTCTGCAGTTTCCGCAGCGTGTCAACTTCGATCTGGCGGACTCGCTCGCGAGTCAGGCCGACTTCGAGGCCGATCTCCTTGAGCGTGAGCGGCTCCTGACCTTCAAGGCCGTATCGCAGCTTGAGGACACGTGCGTCACGTGCTTCCATTTCATCAAGCATTCCCAGGACAGCGGTGATCTGTTCACGACGGACAGCGTTGTGCGCTGGCGTCTCATATCGCTGGTCTTCGATGATGTCAGCAAAGTCGAGTTGCGTGCCGTCATCGCCAATGGGAGCTTGTCCACGTGATTGGTAGGCTTTCATGGCTCGGAAAATGACCTTCATCTTCTTTTCCGGAACTTCCATGATGTGAGCGACTTCTTTGTTGGATGGCGTTCGGCCAAGTTCCTCTTCCAATCGTCGCGAGGTCTGCTTCCATCGTGAGATGAGATCGACCATGTATGCCGGAATATGGATTGGCTGCATGGCATTGATGAGCGTTCGTTTGATGGATTGCTTGATCCACCATGAGGCGTAGGTCGAGAAACGCGCTCCCTGGGCGGGGTCGAATCCTTCAACTGCACGAATGAGGCCGATGTTGCCTTCTTCGATCAGGTCAGAGAGGGACAAGCCGCGGTGGGTGTAGTTTTTGCCAATTGAGACGACGAGCCTGAGGTTTGCCCG
>JAQWRC010000055.1 GCA_029243925.1 Phycisphaerales bacterium | reverse complement strand
GTCGTATCGTCGGCCGTGTCCCATGACCTGCTCAAGGGAGCGTTGCGCCCGAACATCACCGAGAAAGGTGAGCTTCGAGCCGCCCGCATTGCCGCAGGATGCGCCGTCGTTCTTGCGGGTGTACTCGGAATCTATCCGCCCGACTATGTCGCCGCGGTCGTGGCATTCGCATTCGGGCTTGCCGCATCTTCATTCTTCCCGGTCATCGTGATGGGTATTTTCTCGAAACGGTTCAATCGTGAAGGCGCCATAGCGGGAATGATCTGCGGGCTTGGGTGCACGACTGCCTACATCATCTGGTTCAAGTTCATCTCACCGGAGACCAACACGGCAGAACACTGGTTCCTTGGCATTTCGCCGGAAGGCATCGGTACGATCGGCATGTTGATCAATTTTGCCGTCGGATTGACCGTATCCGCGTTGACTTCCCCTCCACCCGAAGATGTGCAGGAACTCGTTGAATCAATACGTATTCCCGCTGCAGATACTGCAGGTGCGGAAGACTGATTTTCACCTTGGCGAATCTGCCCAGTCCCCCATAGGATCGAACTCTCTATAAAGGAGGGGACATGACAGGGCTGAGCGTACTGCTATTGATCACGGCTGCCACCAATGGCGGCGAAGTGGTTGATTTCAATCAGGATGTCCGCCCCATCCTCGCTTCAAACTGCTTCCTCTGTCACGGACCGGATCCATCCAGTCGCAAAGCAGATCTGCGGCTTGACCTGCGCGAAGACGCGATGCGTGCCGTATCGCCCGGCAATCCAGATGCCAGTGAGCTGATTCGTCGCATCACGGCACACGGTGCAGATCGCATGCCGCCGGAAGAAAGGGAGCCGTTGACTGGTGCAGAGATCGACGTACTCCGTCGCTGGATTGAACAAGGCGCGCAATGGGACGAACACTGGTCGTGGAAACCCATTCAGAATCCACCCCTCCCGGAAGTTCAAAATAACGACTGGTCCCGACAGCCAATCGACCGCTTCATTCTTGCGGCACTGGAGGATCGTGGGCTGACTCCCACGGAAGCTGCCCCTCGCAGCACGCTGTTTCGACGCGTACATTTTGAGCTCGTTGGATTGCCGCCTTCCCCGGAAGAGATCGAGCGATTTCTTGAAGACGACAGCCCAGATGCATACGAACGCGCAGTGGACCGACTGCTGGCCTCGCCTCGGTTTGGCGAGCACTGGGGACAACACTGGTTGGACCTCGTCCGCTATGCCGAAACCTGCGGTCATGAGTTCGACTATCCGATTCCCCATGCATGGCGATACCGGGACTGGGTGATCCAGGCGCTCAATGACGATGTGCCGTACGACCGGTTCATCCTGGAGCAGCTCGCTGGTGATCTCGTCGAAACACCCCGACACCACACCGCCACCGGAGTCAATGAATCCATTGGTGGCACCGGCATGTGGTACCTCTCACAAGGAACACACGCCCCGGTCGATGTTCGCGCGGACGAAGCGTTGCGAATCGAGAATCAGATCGATGTTCTAGGGACCGCCATGCTTGGCCTGTCCGTGCGTTGTGCTCGTTGCCATGACCACAAGTTCGATGCGATCACCACTGAAGACTACTACGCGCTGTCCGGCTTTCTTCGATCAACTCGACGGCAGAACGCCTATCTCGATCCCAATGAATCCGTGTCCAAGGCGGTTCAAGAACGCCGAGCATGGAATGCGGCACAGCTGGCCAGGCTCGAGCAGCCTCCCGTTGTGCCAAGTGATGCTGGATTGAACGACAGGTTCACAGAGTTCGATGGCGAGCGGTATGACGGATGGTTCGAATCGGGGTGGGCCTTCGGCACGAAGCCAACGCCGGCCAACACGATCATTCTCGAAGGGATGAAGCCACGCATCACCTCCGCCACGTGCGCTCACAGCGGAACAATCGCCATGGAATGCCAGGGCACGTTGCGTTCACCGACATTCGTAATTAATGATGATGCGATACATCTCCGTGCCCGCGGACATGGGGGCCGGATGCGATTGATCATCGACGGGTTCGTTCTAGGTGAGTACAACGGGCTGCTCTTTGAAAGCCATATCGTCGATGTCGATAGTGACACCTGGACGAACTACACGATGGATACCAGCCGGTATCAGGGGCATCAGGCGCACCTCGCACTGATCGACGACGGGGACGGATTCCTCGCTGTCGATGCCATCCGATTCGGACCGCTCGACGATACGACGTGGAGCACCGATGCCGAGGAAGAGCATGCCGCCAAGAACAGCACACTGGCGCAGACTGAACTCGATGCGGACCCACCGGGAATACCGAGCCCGGTGCGAGTGCTGGCCGCAGAAGATGGAACACCTGTAGATGAGTATGTGTTCATCAAGGGCCAGCATGCGCAGCCCGGCCCAGTTGTCCCACGTCGATTCATTGCCTCCCTTGGTGGAGACGATCCTGTGCAGATGACGGACGGCTCCGGACGACTTGAGTTGGCCGCGCAACTGTTGGATGAAGACAACCCGTTTCCAGCCCGGGTCATGGCGAATCGGATCTGGCACCACCTGATGGGTCGTGGGCTCGTCTC
>JAQWRC010000049.1 GCA_029243925.1 Phycisphaerales bacterium | reverse complement strand
AAGAACTCGGACTGGACATCATCCACCGGGCTCTGGCCGCTCCGATACGACAGATCGCAGAGAACTGTGGTGTTGATGGATCCATCGTCGCTCAGAAGATCATTGAATCCGACGATGCACACTTTGGCTTCAATGCATTGACTCGCGCATATGAGAATCTGCTTGAGAGCGGCGTCATCGTTCCCACCAAGGTGGAGCGAATCGCATTGCAGAACGCTGCCAGCATCAGCGGTTTGCTGCTCACGACGGACTGCGCCATCACGGAACTGAAGGACAAAAAGGAGTCCGCCACAGGCGCAGGCATGCCTGATATGGACTTCTGATCCCTCTTGAACTGTTCCCACAGCGGGCCGCTCCACTTGAGCGGCCCGCTGTCATTCCCAATGACCGGCTACTCTGTACACCACCATGGCGAAACGAACCCGAAGAAACCGAAGAGCGGAGCATCATGCCACCTCACATGCTGAAGCGGCAGCTCCACAGGCAATCCCAGAGCATCCAGATGTTCCAGGTGACGAATCCGTCATGGTTGCCACCGACGAACAACTGAGCGAAGCAGTCGATGCCATTCGAGCGGAAGGATGTTTCGCATACGACACTGAGTTCATTGGCGAGTCCACCTACATCCCCAAGCTCTGTCTTATCCAACTTGCCACACGATCCACGCTGTGGCTCGTCGATCCATTCCAACTGCAGAGTCTCGACCCGATCTGGTCACTTATCGCAGATCCTGAAATCACGACCATCGTCCATGCCGGAGCACAAGACCTCGAACCGGTGGAGCGACACATCGGACGAACTCCATCACGGGTTGTCGATACGCAGATCGCCGCAGGATTCATGAGCCTGCCCTACCCCGTATCGCTTGCGCGACTGGTCTTTGAAATGACAGGGTGGACCGTTCCAAAAGGCATGACATTCACGGACTGGAGCAAGCGGCCACTGTCCAGCATGCAACTTCGCTACGCAGCTGATGATGTCCGTTATCTGCCGCTGGTCTGGGATCGCATGCAGGAGCAGCTGACGGCATTCGGCCACCTTGATCTGGCCTTTGAGGAATGCGCCTCCGCCTGCCAGCCCGGGGCCTTCCTGCCCGATCTCGAAAAACAATGTCGAAAGATCCACCGCCGCAATCCAATGCGCAGTGGACAGTGGACTCGCCTCCATCATCTCATGTCCCTCCGTGATGAATGCGCACGCGAGTCCAACCTGCCACCACGCACACTTATTCCTGATGGATGCATCAGCGACCTGGCCCGACGCAATCCGACAAGCATCGACGCCTTGCGCCAGCTCAAGGGCATGCCACGACCGACGGTTGATCGGCACGGCGAAGCCATCCTGCAGCGACTCGCCCGTGAAGATGATGACCACATTCCGGATCGCCCTGAAAAGCTGCCAGAGGAAACAGCAGTCATTCGAGTGCAGATCGATGCGATCTGGACGGCCATCAGCAGCTGGTGCATGTGCCATTCCATCTCCCCCGCCTTGGTCGGCACCCGCAACAGCATTGCGGAGTGGATCGGCACTGGTGGGCTCGAGGAGCACGGGGCTGGACCATGGCCTCACGGCTGGCGCCGTGAGATTGCCGGGGATTTCCTGCTTCGTTTTCTCCGTTCTGAGTGTACGCTGCCGATGCAATGGAAAGATGGACGGCTGGTCGAGCCGGATGACCAGAACTGAATCTGTACCCAGCCGCCCTCGGGAGCACTCAGGCCATGGCGAAGGATCGCATTGTTTCCCCTACTCAGCAGGTTCAGGACCACGGCGGACAGAATCTGCCAGTGCAACACTCACTGCGCCCAGCACGTCTCGATGATTTCATCGGACAGCCAAGACTCTGCGACCGACTCACAATCGCACTCGATGCCGCACGACAACGAGAGGAATCCATGGAGCACCTTCTGCTTCACGGACCTCCGGGACTGGGCAAGACGACCTTGGCTCATATTGTGGCTGAGGAGATGGGAACGCATGCATACGTCACCTCCGGTCCAGCCCTCACAAAAGGAAGTGATCTGGTCGGGACACTGACGCGCATGCAACCTGGCGACATCCTCTTCATCGATGAGATCCATCGCCTCCCCGCCGCCGTCGAAGAATACATCTATCCGGCAATGGAAGATTTCAAGATCGACTTCACGCTTGATTCCGGCATGCATGCCAAAGTCGTGACCTACCAACTCAAACCGTTCACCCTCATCGGCGCGACCACTCGCGCCGGCCTGCTGAGCGGCGCCTTCCGCAGCCGCTTCGGACTCAGTCACCGGTTGGACTACTACCAGACGGATGCGCTTGAGCAGATTCTCGAACGAGCAATGCAGCGCATGGGCATCGAAACGATCACGCCAGATGCAAAAGTACGCATTGCCGAACGATCTCGAGGAACACCGCGGATCTGCCTTCGGCTCCTTCGTCGCGTTCGTGACTTTGCCGAAGTGCGCAACTCGGGGCACATCGACACGGAAGCCGTCACGGCTGCACTGGCACTGGAAGGGGTTGATGAAATCGGTCTTGATGCCCTTGACCGAACCTACCTTCAGACCGTGCACAACGTATACGGAGGCGGCCCCGTAGGTCTTGAGGCCATCGCCGCCACCATGGGCGAAGATGCCGGCACGATCGAGGATCTGGTCGAACCCTATCTGCTTCAGATAGGACACCTCGCTCGAACCAAACAGGGACGGCAACTCACGGAAATTGCACGAACTTGGCTGCAATCCCGAGACGAATAGCCCCAAATTGATTGACAGATGCCGGCAGAAATCCGATCCTAGCCAAACGTCTATTTCGGCCATATCTTCACCAAGACCAACACCAATGGCCAGCAACGCCCAGCACTGACTGGGAAGGGAGCGTGCAGATGAAGAGCCAGACCAAACGTGGATTTACCCTTGTCGAACTGATGGTCGTGATTTCGATCATCGCCTTGCTGGTGGGCATTCTGCTGCCGGCGATTTCGCGAGCTCGCGACAACGCCAAGATTGGCCAGTCCAAGAGCAACATCCGAAACGTCAAGACCGCAACCAATCTCTATGAGAACGACCACAAGGGCATGCCCTGGACCGGAACACCGGCCGTCATGTCTGCAGGACCTGATGGTTCATGGACGGGTTTGCCGATTGCCTCGGCCATCGGCCAATGGAGCGGTCGCTATTACTCAGGATCTCAGGGCGGAGCTGGCGGCAAAGCTACCATCGTCCCCGGTATTCAAGCCTGTGAACAAGATGGCGGCGTCCACTGGTACACCTTCTCAGCCGACCACATCGTCCCCTACTGCTTCGGCTCAGGACTGACGACGTCACAGCGTGGCTTTGCCCGCACCGGCACTTGGCGATACCCCAACTCACGTCAGATCGCCGAGTACATGGAAGACAAGTGCTACCACAAAGCATACTGGGCTCCCAAGGATCGCATCCTGCAACGTACGCTCCAGCAGTGCTGGGATGATGACGGCACGATGTGCTCCACGTCCTGGATTGAAGGAGCAAGTGGCACGATCGATATTCCGTTACTGCTGCAGCCCTCGAGCTACTCCTTCTCACCACCGAACATGGTCAATCCGGCCTGCTATCGGCTTCCCACGGACAACGAAGATCCCACCGAAGCCTTTACGGATCCGATGGCCATCCCCGCCGGATTCCGTCCCGCAACGTCCGCCCAGTCGAAGTACTCC
>JAQWRC010000040.1 GCA_029243925.1 Phycisphaerales bacterium | reverse complement strand
GCTGACATGTACCTTCAGGTCGGTGATGTGGTCATCTTCCGCTCTGATATCTTGTCGATGACATCAGGCGATGCGCCGGCAGCGGCGCCAGAGGAATCAAATACCGCGAAGTCAGGGGAATCTGAACCTGCGGCACCAGGCGCTCCGTCCAGCCCCACTCCCGAAGTCGATGCTGACGCACCTGGTGTCTTCTACCTGCCGATGTCCGGCATGGTCGGACTTGAGATGCGGCCGGAAGAAATCGAGCTGATCGTCGCCGAAGCCGACAAGCATGGCGATGGGCAGACGATCGTGCTGGATATCGAATCTGGCGGTGGCATGGTGATCGAATACATCGTCGTGGCGCAGACCATCGTCGAGTACAAGAAGCGACACAAGTTCGTCGCATGGGTTGGAGAAGCGATTTCAGCTGCAGCGGCGACCGCGTTGGCGTGCGATCGAATCATATTCAAGTCGAATGCTCGCTTGGGTGCGATCACCATGCACTCCAGCGGCAACCCGGTGTCTGATGAGACGGAAGAACGCTGGATCACATTGCTCAAGGGAGTGCTTCGTACAAGCGGCTACTCGGAGCATTGGGCTCGTCCCATGGTGCGCAATGACAGTTGGATTTCGTACATCAAGGATCCGATTACCGGTGATGTCGAATATTTCGGCTCACGCCAAGACATCCCCGGCGAAGTCGTGCTTTCCAACTATGGCGAAAACTGCGTCCTGTCAGCAGAGCAGGGTGTCGACAGCGGTCTTGGATATGGCCGCGCTGACAACAAGGAAGAACTTGCCGTCATCCTTGACCTGCCCGCATGGAAGGAATTGGGAACGGGTCAGAAGATGCATGACACATGGCATCGAACCTGTGAACGGTGCAAGGAAGACATTCGAAAGACTTCAGCTCGCCTTGGCATGCTTGGCGAGTACCCCCAAATGGTCCAGCTGAGAAAGCGGATTGAAATCTACAAGGGTTGGCTGCGATGGTGGAAGAATGCACCGAATCAAATGCTGCTTTTGGGTGTTCCAAGCAAGGAGCAGCTGGAAGAAATGGTTGAAGAACTTCAGCGTGAGTTGAGAGAAGGCGCTGGTCGCGGCTGATCCAAAACGTGCATCACAAACACACGCGACCCGCAGATGCTGCGGGTCGTTTTCTTTCGACAGGAAATGATGCGGGTGGCGATGCTAGATGCCGGAGTCGATGAATCGAAGAATGGCGGGTCCAACCGTGAACTCCATGCCGTCCTCGATTCTGATTTCATCGACCTGCTCATTTTCCAGGAATGTGCCGCCGGATGACTGCAGATCTCGCAGGAGGATGTCCTGCCCGACCTGCTCGATGGAGCAGTGTTCACGTGAGATGCTCGAAGCTTTGATGCAGATGTCACAACCTTCGTCACGGCCGACGATGAGTTCGTCGGTGTCGCCGAGCGCAAAGGCCTTCACCATGTTGCCGGTTCGGGCATTGATGACTTGGAGTTCAAGCATGAGAAGCAACCACCTCTATGTAGATTGTTACAGACCAGCCGCTTCTTTCAAGCCATTGATGCTGAAATGTCCGAGATCTTGCGTTGGAAGTCGCGTTTTTGGCTCACCAGTCGACATAACCTGATTGATAGCAGTTCCTCACGGCTGGTGGGGGACCGGAAGCGTCGCCTCGTTTACACTTCCCGCCATGCGTTGGGTTGTTGACCTTTGCTATCTCGTATTTCTCGTATTCGCTTCCCCGGTGCTGCTGCCGGGGATGATTCGGCGTGGTCGTCATCGGACGGATTGGTCGGCACGCTTTGGTCGAGTGCCTGCAACAGCTCGTCGCCATCGCAAGGCGCCACGTGTTCTGATTCATGCTGTTTCCGTCGGCGAAGTGAATGCGATACGTGGTTTGATACCACGCTTGCATGCCTCCGGCATCGATGTCGTGATTGCGGTTACGACAGATACGGGATTCCAGCGAGCATCCACGCTCTTCGGGTCCCACCATGAAGTTGTTCGGTACCCGCTGGATTTGTCCTGGTGCGTCGGGCGATTTCTCCGTGCAGTCTCGCCTGATGCCGTTGCACTGGTAGAACTTGAAGTCTGGCCGAACTTCGTTTCAGCCTGCCGGAGACGAGGAGCACCCGTCCAGATCGTCAACGGCAGATTGTCCGATCGGAGCATGCGACGGTACCGTCGTTTCAGGTGGTTCATCAGTCCGATGTTCCGAAAGATCGATCGTGTTGGAGCGCAGGATGCTGCCATTGCCGATCGTTTTCGTGCGCTTGGCGTACCCCCGGATCGCATTGCCATCGATGGCAACATGAAATGGGACAACGCCCAGTTGCGTGCTGGTGTCGATGGGAGTGATGAGTTTCTTCGATCAATGGGCATCGACCCGGAACGGCCACTGATCGTCGCCGGTTCAACAGCACCTGAAGAACATGC
>JAQWRC010000027.1 GCA_029243925.1 Phycisphaerales bacterium | reverse complement strand
CATATCTCGACCGCGGGGCAGATTCACTTCGCGGGCTAATGACAAATATTGGCGAGATTGACAAGCGACTTGGATTAAATGTCGTTGCAGAGTATGGATCTGGAATTTGTTTCATTAAACCCCCGGTTACTTTCGAGGCTAATGGGATTGACTTGCCGCTAATTCATGACACCCACATGCCGGTCAGTCTTCATATCGACAAACGTGGAGGGACGATCCTTGACTCAATTGGGGAGGATTCCAAACTGGGCGAAACGGATTGGATTACAGCTCACACGGATAAACATGATAAGAACCAGATGATTACCAGTGGTGCATGGGATCTACTGGCTGACCGGGTACAAAACGGCTTGAAATGTGGCATGGATCTTGTTGATGTGTCGGTTGCCGATCATGAACGTGGAAGAGAAGTAGGCATGCCTCTAAACATCAGTCTCGATGCGCCGGCATCCCAAGCGATCCTTCGACTCGTTGGTATCGCCATGGAAGGTGCGAGGGGACCTCGCCCTCCCTTGTACAAGGGTGCCAATACCACTGCCAGGAATCGCACGAAGGAACTCCGGAAGGAGATGGACGGCAGAATGCTGGTCGCCATGTCCCTTTGGGCAAATGCAGCACCTTGGGCCCCGAATCCTACGACAATGGTGTTTGGAACAGCAGCTCTAGAGTGCCTGCTAGGTGACGACACGAAAGCGGATATCACCAGCAAGCTTGCTGACCGTTGCATGATGCTGCTTGAGCCAGAGGGGCAATACCGAGAGAAGGCACGTGCATTCATCGTTGATCTGTACAAGGCGCGATGCGACATCGTGCATGGTTCATTTGATTTCGTCCAGACCGAGCGCATCAAGGAACTCAAATCGCTGCTTGCCAGCGTGATGATCGCCATGATCGAGTGGCTCAGGGTAGCCGAGTCGCAAGGCCATGAGCGTGATGACATCAAGTCACTCTCGCTCATCGAAGAACTCGACCGGTTTATGAGGTCAGGAGGTGTTACGTGGGCTGATGGACCTGGAGTCGCGAGGGATCCCGTGTATCTCAATTTCGTGAGGCGCTACTGGGTCCCTCAAGAAGAACTCGATCCCACCAAGGACTTCCTGCTGTTGGCCAAGCCCGATTGGTATCAGGAAATGGTGCTCGTTACTTGAAATGTTTTTTAGGTACGAACACCGACGACTGAGAAATCCCGCCCCCTCATCGCCGAATCACGTCCGCCCAGCTCGGGCGGCCCATGGCCTCGAACATCTCCTCCAGGACCCCCTTCTCAAGCCACGTCGCGAACCCACTCACTCAATCTCGATGCAAGCGTCTTGAGTTCGGCCAGGATCTCACTCCGGTCATCCACTTCAATCGACACTCGAATGAACGTGCCCGGCCCACCTTCCCAATCTCTCTCATCGATGCCAGGAAACAACTGATGAATCAGATGCGTTTGCTGAAAGTCAATGCCCGGATCTGTCAGATGTCTAAATCCTGAGAGCAGCTCACTCCAACACAACTTCTTCTCAATCGATCCGAACTCTGCAACTTCCAGCAATTTCATGATCGAAATGATCGGAGCAGCATATGGCTGCTTCCAATCCATGCCGTTATGCGGATTTTTATAGCCAATGCATAAACTGCGGCCCGATCCGAACAGAGACGAAAGCTGATCTACACTCAAGCATTCGACGTCCGCGGGAACATCTACCACCAGGTCGCGGGAAAGTGCTTCCCAGTCCTCCTCGAGCCCGATTGACTCAAGCGACTGCATCACCAAGTCCTCAAGCTCCGGCGAGAAATACGAACCCGGCCATCGCCAGAACAGGCGGCGCCGATCCTCGTCTACAAAACGGGCAAGTACGTAGCCGATATTCATATGCTGAATCGAGATCGTGGTCGCAAAGAACTCACGCTGCTCCTGGTCAAGTGATTCGCACGTGACGCGACCACCTAAATTGACCTCGCCGAGTCCGTCGTAGCATGCCGAACCTATGTTCTCACGCACGAAGCCGGCAAACCCGCCCTCCACCGCGAAATCGCCACAGCTCACGGTCATGATCGGCGTCTTGCCCTCGTTCCACAACTTCGTCGCCTCCTCCGAGGCCTCGACGTCCTCCCAGGACACTGGAGTTCTGTTGGTGCAGTCATTGGGCGCACTGCCCGGCCACCCTTCAAACTGCACGTTGATCCGCTGACCATCCTCGGCCGGGCTCAAGTGGAAGTACTCGCAATCGCCACAGGTGCACTTCGCTGTACACCCACCGACCTGGATCGAGCACGAGTGCCACGGCTCGATCAGACCACTGCCTTGATCACGCATCGGTTGTTCCGTCATGGCATCACCCTTTCCTGCATCCAAGAGCCCTCATCGCCGAATCACGTCCGCCCAGCTCGGGCGGCCCATGGCTTCGAACATCTCCTCCAGCACGCCCTTCTCCAGCCAGGTCGCGTCCCCCGCGTCACGGCCCACGATGCCCGCCGCGTGCATTGACTGGCAGTGACTGAC
>JAQWRC010000010.1 GCA_029243925.1 Phycisphaerales bacterium | reverse complement strand
ATATCATCGCGGAAATCGAATCCGAACTGAACAAAGTCGATTCCCAACTGCAAACACTTGGACGGCACCTCGGCACCCGGCATCCGAAAATTGTCAGCCTGACGACAGTCAAAAGAAACGTGCAGCAACGACTGACAGCCGCACAACAGTCCAACAAGAATCGGTTTGCAGGTGGATTCTACGACCCGCAGATCGCCCAATGGATGGTGAACCTTGTCACGAACGAACTCAATCAGGCCATCCAGCATGAGCATCTCATTTCTCAGGAATACGATCTGGCCAAGAAGGCGGCTCTCGATCTGAACGATCAACTCGCAGAGGTACAGATGGCAACACGTGATCTCGAATCACTGCAACGCAGACATACGTACCTTCTGAACCAACTCAACGACATTGACATCGGACAGGTGAACAGCAGTTTTCGTGTCACCCACCTGAATCGGCCCCTGCTACCGACAAGTCCCGTCTCGCCGGTCCTTGCTCAGATGCTGGCAATCAGTTGTCTGTTAGGTTCGATTTGCGCCTTCGGAACGATCTTTGTGATCGATTTGATCGATGATCGCCTCCGAACGCCCGACGATGTTCAGAATCAACTGGCGTTGCCAATCCTGGGTGTCATTCGCCCACTGCCTGAAGACGAACTGGACGATCATCGCATCTACGTGCATGGTCACCCCCTCAGCGTTCAGACAGAGTGCTTCCGAACCATCCGAACTGCGATTTCACTATCCGGATCTGATAGCCGATGTATTGCCATTACCAGTAGCGAGCAGAGCGAAGGCAAAACAACACTCACGTCCAATCTCGCGGCGACGTTTGCACAGACCGGCAGTCGCACCTTGCTGATCGATGCCGACATGCGGCGTCCTGGACTTTCCAAGATGCTGGATATTCGTGGAAATGGCGGACTTTCCGAGATTCTGAGAGCCAACGAAGACGTACCGGAAATGTGTCGCGAACGAATTGTCGCGACTGAGGTCGACGGGCTGGATGTCCTGCCATGCGGGCCTCGAATGATGAACGCAGGCGTGCTTCTTTCCATGCCTTCTCTTGCTGCAATCCTCGACTGGGCAGTCTCGGAGTACGACCAGGTCATGGTTGACTGCCCACCGACACTGCCAGTGAGTGATGCCGCCATTGTTGGAAACTACGTTGACGGAATCGTCTTCCTGCTCAACCCGGAACAAACTCACCGACGCAGTGCATTGCGAGCTGTCGAACAACTTCGATCTGTCGGCATGAACCTGCTGGGTGTCGTTACAAACACCTCCAGCGAAGCTCACGACGGAGCCTACGGATATGGTTACGGGTACGGCCAGGAATACTCATACGGTCACGACGAGTCGGAATTGGACGAAGAGGAAACCTACACGTCGGTGAAGTTTGACAATACAACAAAAGCCAGCCCGCGGTACTCATTATTGTCTGACTCCAGTGATGACGACGACTCACGAAGGGCTGCCTGACGGATGCATGACCAGGCTCACAAGAATCGGACTCCGTCAAGCTCCCCTCATGACAGGAGCAGTGCCGGTGTTGGTGACGATCGACTCTTTGGCAGCCTGCAACAACTCTACTGGGCGGCTCTCGGTGTATGCGTCCTCGTCATTCCACTCACGATGACCGGCATCCGTGAATATG
>JAQWRC010000006.1 GCA_029243925.1 Phycisphaerales bacterium | reverse complement strand
GCCCGATGGTCGCACGCACACCATCGGGGAAGGTGAGACGCTCAGTTCCATTGCCGAGGATCACATGGGCCATGAGAAGCACTGGTACCGAATCTACGAGCTCAATGAGCAACGGATCGGGAGCAATCCGGATCGCCTCGTGTTGGGCATGGTGATCGCTCTGCCTCGATAGCTCAGTTGAGGGTGGTTTGCGGGTATGAGAAGCCGGGTTTGCCTGCTGCTCTTATGATCTCTGAATGTCTGCACCGCCAGAGCACGGGGAACTCCAGGACTCCATCTACCAGCACCTGCACGCCATCGCGGTGCAGAAGATGGCCGGTGAACGCTATGACCACACCCTGCAGCCCACGGCCCTGATCAACGAGGCTTGGTTGCGACTGGGTAGTGATGCCGACAAAATGGAACGGAGCCAGTTCGTGGGCATGGCTGCCTTGGCCATGAAGCGGATCCTTGTGGATCACGCTCGGGCACGAGGCCGTCTGAAGCGTGGGGGAGATCGCGGGCGGATTCGGGGAGACTGGGACGTCGAGGCAGATTTTTCCATTGATTCCGAAGAATCGGTGTCCCTTGTGGATGCCATGCAGCGCTTGGAAGAACGGGACCCCCGGGCATGTCAGGTGGTGGTGTTGCGGGTGCTCGGTGGTCTTGAGATTGGGGCGATCGCTCAATGCCTTGAGGTTTCGGAGCGGACCGCCAAACGGGATTGGCGCTTTGCCAAGGCGTGGCTTGCCAGTGAACTCCAAAGGGAGCTGAACGATGACGATGAATCCCTGGGACCGGATCAAGACCCTCTTCAATGAGGCCGTCGAACTCGAACCGGATCAAAGAGCTGATTTTCTCGACGCATTACCCGAGGCTGACAAGCCGTTACGACCGAGGCTCGAGGAACTCCTCGCGGTGGAAGCGGATCGACCGTTTTCAACCACGGTGACCGATGGGGTCGGCCCCGAGGTTGGCAGCGTCATTGGTCCTTACAAGATCCTTGAGTTGATCGGGGAGGGCGGCTTCGGCCTGGTCTATATGGCCGAGCAGCAGGGTGAGCTCCGCCGCCGGGTGGCCTTGAAGATTCTCAAGCCGGGCCTGGATTCCCGCCAGGTGCTGGGACGGTTCCATGCGGAGCGGCAGGCTCTGGCCATGATGGATCACCCCGGCATCGCGAGGATCTTTGAAGCAGGCTCGACCGAGGATGGGTATCCCTACTTCGCCATGGAACTGGTCCGGGGCGAGCCGATCACCGCTTATTGCGACCGTCACAAGCTCTCTCTGCGTGAACGGATTGATCTGTTCCGTGAGGTCTGTGAAGCGGTCCAGCATGCCCACATGAAGGGCGTCATTCACCGTGATCTCAAGCCCAGCAACGTGCTGGTGACCAGTCACGATGGTCGGCCGGTCCCCAAGGTGATCGACTTTGGGATTGCCAAGGCGATGGGGCAGCAGTTGACGGATCTGACCTTGTTCACCGGCTTGCGACAGTTCCTGGGGACGCCGGCCTATATGGCGCCGGAGCAGGCGGAGTTGAGTGGCCTTGATGTCGATACCCGCAGTGATGTCTATTCACTTGGCGCGTTGTTGTATGAGCTGCTCTGTGGTCGACCGGTCTTTGATCGGGAGACCTTGGTCAATGCGGGCCTCGATGAGGTTCGTCGATTGATCCAGGAGGAGGAGCCCGCCAGAGTGTCCGTCAGGTTTTCTACTTCGGGAGATGTCAACGCTATTGCCGAGCGTCATCAGTCATCACCTGCGGCCATGAATCGCATGTTGCGAGGCGAGCTCGATTGGATCACGGCCAAGGCAATGGAGAAAGACCGTCGTCGTCGATATGAGTCAGCTTCTGATTTCTCCACGGATCTCAGGCGGTATCTCGAAGGGGATGCGGTTGAAGCCAGTCCGCCCAGTCTGGTCTATCGAAGCCATAAGTTCGTGCGCAGAAACAAGGCGTTTACCTTTGTCTTCGGTTGCTTGGCAGTAGTCCTGCTGATGATTGTTGGGCTGTTGATATACAAGACCAATCTGGATGAGCGAATGACTCAGGCATTTGAAAGTTTCCAGGAAGTTATGACGGATCAGTCAAAGGTGTTTTTGCACATTGATTCAACTGACATTGTTGAGGAGCACACAAAGTCAATACTGATTCAGCATTCCAGTTCTGAACTGGTAGACAATATTCTCAACAAAGAAGATTCGAGCCTATATATACAGGTGGGGGATACTTGGTCAGGCAGATTATTCAATAGCCATAAAATAACGATGGACAAACTTAAAGAGAAGGGTAGGTCACTGCCGCCTCTTTTCCAGGCGTCATACGAGGCAAAAAATTGGCGAAACAATCACATCATTCTCGCAAGTCTGGTTGCTAAAGGCCATGCATTTGAATTGAAGGATGTCATACTCAAGTGGAAGGAAACTTCCAAGAGTTACTTTGAAGCTAAGCGTGAATTGCTGATCAGTGCAAGAGATTCGATCGCTGGGCTTAAGCGCTTTTCGAGAGATTTCGACAATGATTTAGGAGAATTGAACCTCGATGAATATG
>JAQWRC010000408.1 GCA_029243925.1 Phycisphaerales bacterium | reverse complement strand
TACCCGTGCATTCCCGCAGCAGCGTCAGGCGCACGAAACAGATCCGGGCCCCGGCGTTCGCCCAGGCACGTTGCTTCGTGCACACAAGCGCGACAAGACATTGCCTCCTGGTCCCAGACTGGATCTTCCACTGGGGCAGTTGCTCGATGAGCAGCGGGTTGATCCTGCCCCGACGTTCCCCGCGATTTCCGCCACGGTATGGACACCGCCTGATCCGACCCTCGCAGTGGGTCCAGATCACATCGTCGCCACCGTGAACATGGCGATTGCGTTCTACGATCGCGAAGGCAACGAGCAGTTCTACGCCAACCTTGACAGCACCGGCAGCCCCGGGTTCTTTGAAGAGCTGGGATCGGGCGATTTCTGTTTCGATCCCAAATGCTTCTACGATCCGTACACCGATCGTTTCTTCGTGTTGGCTCTGGAGTACTACGGAGGCAGCAATGAGTCTTGGATCACCGTCGCGGTTTCCGATGACAGCGATCCCAATGGCGTCTGGTACAAGTATCGAACGTGGTCGGTGTTTTCGATCGAAGGCACCGATTACTGGGTCGATTACCCCGGCTTGGGCTTCAATGAAGACACGTTCTACACCACCGGAAATCTGTTCCGATTGTCAGGCGGCGGCCCTGGTTTCCGCGGCGCGATCTATCGCCTGTATCCCAAGGGACCGATGCTCGCTGGAGATCCGGTGACCTTTACCGATGTCAACGATACGGGTTCCGCGTCCGTGCAGTGCGCGCAGGTCTACGAAGCGCCCCCCGGCACGCCACCGTTCTTCATCTCAGGTGACTCCAGTTCATCCATGAAGATCCAGGCCATTCGAAGTGAGGGCGGGGCGCCAGATCTACGTTCCGCGTCCGTGGCGATACCGGGTCATGGTGGAGGTCCTCCGGGTGCAACGAACCCCGGCGGCAGCATCAATGCACTTGATGGCCGCCTCATGAACGTCAACTGGCGCAATGGCCAGTTGTATACGGCGCATGCCATCGAAAGTGGCAATCAGTCCGAGTCGCGCTGGTATCACTTCGATACCGCGGATTGGCCCGGTGAATCCGGCAACCCGCCTGCACCGACGCTGGTCGAAAGCGGCGCGATCAACTTCCCTGACAATCAGCATTCCTTCTTTCCGGCCATTGCCACCAACAAGTACGACGATGTCGGGTTGGTGATTGGCCATTGCGCGAATTCGATCAACCCGAACGTGCAGGTGACCGGTCGCAAGAAGACTGATCCCGCGGGCACGATGGGGACGCCTGTGATCGTCGTGGAAAGCCCCAACGGGGCAGACGGTCGCTGGGGTGATTATTTCGACCTGACGGTTGATCCCGTTGATGACACCACCTTCTGGTACATCGGTGAGTGGGCGTCAAGTGGTGGATGGCAGACGTGGATCGGAAGTTTCGAGGTGACCGAACCAGGGTGTGATGGCGATGCCACCGGAGACAACTTCGTTGATGTCAGTGACCTTCTGGCGGTCATTGCCGAGTGGGGCAGCAATTGCAACATCGGCAACGGATGTGATGAAGATGTTGATGGCAGCGGTACGGTGGATGTCGGTGATCTGCTGATGATCATTGCCAACTGGAACACGGTCTGCTGAGCCGAGGAGTCGAGTTCACCCGCCGATGGCGGACATGGTGCGGGCGGGCTGGCTGAAGTCGGCCTTGCCGATGCCGTGCCCAGCTTGTTTGGTCCAGGCCATATCGACGATGGCGGCCGCAACGTCCGCATCGCTGGAGTTGTTGCGCAGCAGTGTTCGAATGTCCCATTCATCATGGCTGAACAGGCATGGCCGGACGCGGCCCTCAGCTGTGATGCGAAGTCGATTGCAGGCGCCACAGAAGGGGCGGCTGACAGGCGCGATCATGCCGATGCGGCCTGGTGCGCCATCGGCGAAGGTCCAGTTCATCGACGTTGAGTGAGGGGTGATCTCTGTTTCCGGTTGCAGTGGAAAGCGTTGCTGGATTGCGGCGATCATCTCGTCGGCGTCGACGACATGGCTGCGGTTCCAGGCCCGGTTGGAATCAAGCGGCATGAACTCGATGAATCTGACGTCGAGATCCTCGTCGCGGGCGAATTGGGCGAAGTCGGCAACTTCATCATCATTGATGCCTCGGATGATGACCGCGTTGACCTTTGGTCGGGGGTAGCCGGCGACCTTGGCAAGATTGATCGCGTGAATCACGTCGGCGACGGACGTGCGTGATCGCGTAATGCTTGCCATGCGTTTCTCACGAAGCGTATCGAGGCTGAAGGTCAAGCGACGCAGGCCATTTCGACGCCATGACTCGAGCTGGTCAAGATCGAGCAGGGAACCGTTGGTGGTCATTGCAAGGTCGTCGAAGTCGCGTCGGCCGATGGCGTCGATCAACTGATCCAGCTGCGGATACAAGGTGGGCTCGCCGCCAGTCAATCGAATGGTTCGAATGCCCAGTGCACGCAGTACATCCACCAGCCGGATGTATTCGTTCAGATCCAGCAGTTCCATCTTGGGCAGGAATCGATCGCCTGGTTCCATGCAGTAGACGCAGCGGAAGTTGCAGCGGTCCGTGAGGCTCAGCCGCACATCCTGAATGCGCCGGCCGTGGCTGTCGAGCAGATGGCCTGCTTGTCGGGCGTGGTCGGGAGCGGGCGGAGCCTGCGGGCCGACGAGATCGGGTCGAAGAACGGGAAGTGCGGTGGACATGGCCGGCTGCATCATAGGGTGTGTGGGTATGCTGCACGGTATGCCATGCCGATCAATCGCTCTGTTGTTTCCGATGCTGCTGGTGCTGGGTTGCCAGTCGTCGCCGGCTCGTACCCTCGATGCGCCGCGAGCCTATGTAGCCGGGCAGCCAGCGGTGCCGCCGGTCATCGATGGCCGCCTGGACGACGCGGCGTGGGCCGATGCGCCATGGACGGACGATTTCATCGATATCGAGGGCGATGTCAAGCCCGTGCCACGGTTTCGTACGCGTGCCAAGATGCTCTGGGATGAGCAGTATTTCTACGTGGCGGCATGGATGCCTGAGCCGCATGTGTGGGGCACCCTGACGGCGCGTGATTCGATCATCTACAACGACAATGACTTTGAAGTCTTCATCGATCCGGATGGAGATTCGCATGACTATTACGAGCTTGAAGTCAATGCGCTCAACACGCAGTTTGATCTGATGTTGACGCGTCCGTATCGGTGCGGGGGGTCCTATGACATCGGGTGGGACATCGACGGCCTGCAGACTGCGGTGGATATCGAGGGCACGCTCAACGATGCATCCGACGAAGATCGACTCTGGACGATGGAGATCGCAATTCCGTGGTCATCGCTTGCGTCGCACGCAAACCGACCGATTCCCCCGGAGGATGGTGATCACTGGTGGGTGAACTTCTCCCGGGTGGAATGGCAGCATGAGCTCGTCGACGGCGTGTATCGCCGCAAGCCCGGAGTGCGTGAGGACAACTGGGTGTGGTCACGGCAAGACGCCATCGACATGCATCGTCCGCAGTACTGGGGTCGAGTTCAGTTCAGTGCCGCCGCTCCTGGTGTGGCGGAGTATGTCGTGGGTGATGATGAGGCGGCACGTACGACCATTCGTCGCATCCATGCCGCGGCAGAGCAGTGGAGTGGAGCCAATGGCCAATGGCCAGGGTCCATGGACGATCTGGATGGCATGTGGGAGCCGGTGTCGGATCCATCCATTGGGACCCCGCAGTTGACCATCGAGGAGGGGCAGTTGATGGTCCGCCTGGATCAGGCCATGGGTGATGGGACAGTCCGCCACTGGCAGTTGGGACCGCTGTGTGAGGTTGCGTACACCAAATGAACACCCCCAGCCGCCCCCCGGAGGGCCCACGGCTGAGGGTGGTGTAGTTGGGTGCGTCTGCCCGCGATCGTGGCGGGCATCTGGACGTGCGTTCGTGGATCCCTGCGCGAGATCGGTCTGGCCCTGCACCATCACCACCTATGGCCTTGGCGGCCTGATGTGTGATGACTTTGCCAATGAAGTTGACCAGATTGGCATCATGTAGTTAGATTTCACGATATTTAAATGGAGATCGCGTATTTTAGCGACACGTTCTCGAACGAAGCCGACATGATGACGTATTTTAACGTCAGTTGAAGGCACATAATAGCACAACGTCCTTGTTACAAGGAAGTTATGGAATCATGGACTGGCTGTATTGGATCAGGCGGCCTGATCATGGAGTACAAACAGGTACTCCGTATTACGTAAGTGGCTTACTTTGCCAACCTTACGTCCCTTTTGGTTATGGATGCCGATTTGGGCCCCCACATACCGCTTGTAGTCATGCTCAAGGACGGTGACATTGCCTCGATTGCCGAGCATGGTCTCGAGATCTTCGCGAGAAAGATAGCCTTCATTGCTGAAGGAGATGATGGCGACCTTGGCTTGCAGGGCATCAATGACCTGCTGCATCGCTTCAGCTATCTGTCGTTTTCGATTGAAGGGGCTTTTTCGCGTCTGGCAGTCGGTTCTCTTGCATGCCACTCCATAGACCTCGGGCTTGTCCCAGCGAACCAGGCTCTCCCAGACGTGATAATTGCCGAGATATGAGTGCTGGTTGTATGGCGGGTCCAGGTAGGCAACATCAACCTTGAATCTGCTGGCGGCTTCTGCGGCATCGAGGCAGTGCGCTTCACCTTTGCCATTGGCGGCCTGGGGCAGGAAATCAGGCACCCGCATGGCCAAATCCTTGCGGGCGCGGGCTGCCCATTGCTTGAGATAGGCCATTTGAACCCCGGTGGTTGAATCAACGCGATCAGCTGCCTCCATCAGGGATACAAGCATGACGGCTTCAAGTTCCGGCTCAAGGCTCAGGCTGGCGAGGTGTTCGCGGATAGCATCGATCCGTGCCCCATTTCTGGGGTGAATGAAGCGGCTTTGGAGGCAGAAGGTCTCTGTGAACCATCCCGCCTGGGCTGTGATCTGATTGCATTCCTCAACCAGTTGCTGGACATCCTTGAGCAGTTGATCGCGATCAGCCTGCACATAGCAGGTTGCGAGCGTATGGGCGTAGGCATTGTGATCGTTGGAGATGACGCGATAGCCTTGCTGCTTGAGTGCATGCCCGACGCGGGATGTTCCAGAGAAGAGATCAAGCACGCTGCAGCATTCGGGCACCGCATCGACCTGTTCAAGAATCGATGGCAGCAGTTTTCGCTTTGAACCAAGGTATTTGATCATGTTCCCGGATGCCTTCAGGGAACACATCGGCTTTTCAGCGAATGCTTCGGGAGTGACTGCCGACGCGCAGTACCGTCCCCGCATGCAGCATGTCATTCTCCTGTTCATCATGTATTTCACGGTTGGATTGCCAGACGAAGCGCAGGTGTTGCGCGTCCCCTCGGAGTACGAGAGCATTCAGGCCGCCATTGTCGCCGCGGGTGATGGCTCCGTCGTTCTGGTCGCGCCCGGGCGGTACGTGGAATGCGTCGACTTAATGGGAAAGGGGATCACCGTGCGCAGCGAGGAAGGGCCGGATCAGACCAGCATCGTCGGTCGATGCGGGGGAACGGTGGTGTGCATGGTGCATGGTGAGGATGCCAGTACGGTCCTCGAAGGATTCGTCATCACCGGAGGGGTTGGTGATGCCGGATACCAGGGGCATCGCATCGGGGGCGGATTGCGCATTGAAGGGTCCTCGCCGACGATTCGCCAGTGCATTGTGACTGGAAATACGGCGGATCTCGGAGCCGCTGCGTACTTGGTCAACTCGGCGGCAACCTTCGACTCATGTTGGTTTGATCGGAATGTGTCCACCTATGGCGCAGAAGTTGATTGCACGGCAAGTGAACCTCGGCTGATTCGCTGTGGAGTGCACGATGACGGGATTGCCTGGCGTGATGTGGGCGTGATCAGTATTCGCGACGACTGTGGTGAGGCGGGTGCGTGTTGCATTCGTGATGCGTGTGTGATGGCGACGCAGGATGCGTGCGAGGATGCACACGGTTTGTGGCGGGGGGCCGACGTGGACTGTGCGGGCAGTCCGTGCCCCTCGCCCTGCACCGCGGACGTCACCGGTGACGGTGTGGTGAACATGACGGATCTGTTGCGAGTGCTGGATGCGTGGGGAGCATGCCAGTAGGCACTGTTAGTCCACCCTCAAAAGGATGTCCTCGCCTTCGACTTTGACCTCGTAGACACGGAGTGGTTCGTCCGCAGGCGGATCCATTGCATGGCCTGTACGTGCATCGAATGTTGCAAAGTGCAAGGGGCATACCAGACGGCCATCCTCAAG
>JAQWRC010000047.1 GCA_029243925.1 Phycisphaerales bacterium | reverse complement strand
ATGGCGATCGTGTTTTTGTCCCAGGGGCCGAATGCCTCGGTCATCTCTGGCGTCAACCGCTGAATCAGTTCATCGGATTTGTCATATTCGCCCGAGTCCATGTAGCCATGTGCAAGGGTGAACTCCGCCAGGAGCAAGGTCGAATTTGGGGAGGGGAGTTCGTGTCGGGCTTTCTGAAGAAGCGACTCCAGCATCACGATCGCCTGCTCACCACCACGGTCATGCAACAACCGGCACAGCCCCATGGCGGTGGAAAGTGTGACCGGATCACCGGGGCCATTTGCTTCAACCATGTCGTCGATGAGTTCCTGGATGACTTCGTCAACACCGTCCTGCTGGAATCTGATGTAGGCGTAGGCGCGACCCATCCGCATGCGAAATACACCGGCGGCTGCAGCTGAACCGGCTTTGCCAGTTGAGAGCAGCTCGACGACATGTTCCCAGAGGGGTTCCCCTTCCTCGAATTTTCCTTGCGACAACAAGGCCATGCTCAGGGCGGCCCTGAGATTAACGACTGCAGGTGACTCTTTGCCGTACAGTTGTTCATACGTTTCTACGGACTTGCGAAGCAGGGTTTCAGCTTCCTCGAGGCGACCCTCACGCATGAAGACGATCCCGAGGTATTGCTCGGCATCAGCGACACCCGATCCGGTCCCACCCACATCCGCGTAGATCTTGAGTGCCTCGGTCAGCAGTTGCTTTGGGCGCTCGTTGTCCTCGCTTATATTTAACTCGATGAAACCAAGCGCCGAGGCTGCTGCGGCTGTATTGAGGTGGTGGGGGCCAAAGACCTGACGGCAGTCGTCCAGCTGCTGCTGAAAACTGGGCTGGATACCCCCAAGGTCGAGCGTTTCCATTGACTTGCTAAAGGCCATTGAATACGTAAGTCCACGAGCCTGGATCGTGATCGGGTGCATGTGCCCAAGTTCTACTTCTGCTGCTTGATTTGCTGCCTCGATGAGATCCGCTGCTTCCTGGAGATAGTGTGCCTGGGCTCGTTCCTCATCACCGGCAAAGAGATGGCTGTAATAGAGTGATTCGGCAAGACCAACCTGGGCGCCAAGCTCGAATTCACGCGAGACCTCGCCACCGATTTCCACGCCGGCCATGACTTCTCTCCGCAACTGGAGGTGCTCTCCCTTCAGAGTGAGCGTTGCAACATCAGCCAGGACATCCTTGGCCCCGAGGATTTCCTCCGTGTCAATTTCCTGTTCCTGTACGTATTGCAGATCCAGGATCGCCTGAGCCTGTTCCCGGGCCCTGTCGTAGTTTCCCTTGTCGATGAGCACCTTGCAGAGGGCGACGGCGGTCTGGAGGTGCTCTTTGGCTCGTGCATTGGTATCGAGGGAGTTGAAGACCTCGATCGATCGAATCAGCTGGGTCTCGGCATTCTCAAGGTCGCCCATTTCCCAGAGCAGCATGCCGATGGCTCTTCGCGCCGGTGCTTCAAGGTGCGGGATGTCGCTGAAGCGATCCGTGATCTCGTCGATGGCCTGCAGGGCGATGTCGTGGACGGACATCGTGCGTCCCTGGGCGTTACGCGGCGCGCCAAGAGCCAGGAGATCCTCTGTCAGTTGAGCTGTCAACTCAAGCATCTTGAAGTTTTCAATCGCAGAATCCCGGAGCTGCTCGGCTCTCTCCGCATTGGTGGTTGCTTCATTGCGCGCGATTTCAGCCGCCGCTTCGCTCTGCTTGGCGCTGATGGCCAGCCCGATGCTCACGATTGTTGCGATGACAAGCACTGCGGCGATCGTTGCCACCGAGATGAACAGTCCTCGATTGCGTCGCGCAAAGACCTTCAACTGGTAGGTGATGCTCGGCGGGCGTGCTTCGATGGGCTGGTTGTCCAGATACCGCTGGATGTCGCGTTGCAGTTCGTGGGCCGACTGGTATCGCTGGTCGGGGTCCTTCTGCAGGGCCTTCATCACGATCGTCTCCACATCGCCTCCAAGCGTGCGATCGATCGTGGTCAGTCGGTTCGGCGTCTGTTCCCTGATGACGCGAGCGGCTTCGAAGACCGCGACGGTGCTCAAGTCGTAGGGCAGGGCTTCACTCAGCAGCTGGTACAGGATGACGCCCAGCGAATAGACGTCACTTCGGGTGTCGAGGATGTCGGGGTTGGCTTCACATTGTTCCGGACTCATGTACTGGACGGTGCCGACCAGCTGACCGACGTCCGTCTGCAGGGTGGTGACCGCCATGTCGGCATCTGTTGCTCGAGCCACACCAAAGTCGATGACCTTGGGCTGTCCATGCAGATCCACGAGGATGTTCTCAGGCTTCAGATCCCGGTGGATGATGCCCTTCTGGTGACCATGGCCGACGGCTTCGCAGACCTTGATGAAGAGATCCAGTCGCTGGGGCCTCTTCAACTTCTTGTCGTTGGCGTAGGTCGTCAAGGCCTTGGCGCCGGAGATGTATTCCATGGCGAACCAGGGCACGCCACCTCCGCCATCGTCCCAGGTACCGGCTTCGTAGATCTGGGCGATGCCCTGATGGTGCAATCGGGCCAGAACCTGTGATTCGAAGGCGAAGCGGCGCTGCGCCATGCGGGATGTCACGCCACTGCGCATCACTTTCAGAGCGACCTTGCGCCGAGGATTGTCCTGAACGCCTTCGTAGACGGTGCCCATGCCACCGGATCCGATCACCCTCCGAATCGTGAAGTGGGCGATCTGCTCGGGGTGTTGGACGTGCGTGTCTGGCCTCGGTGTCTGCACGGTATGTGAGGCGCAGTCCGCTTCGATCATCGCGTAGACGTATTTGGAGAGCGGGTCGTCGCCTTTGCACGCGGAGGCGATGAACGAGTCACGTGATTCACGATCAACAGCGATCGCTTCGTCGGCGATTCGTCGGGCATTGTCATGATCAGTGGCCATCGTCGTGCTCCCAGCAGCGGTGATTGTACTGTTCCTGCCGGCAGAATCTGCTGTGGCTCAGGACATCTGAGGAAACGTGAATGGTGGCCGCTCTTGACGGGATAGGAGGGCATTTGCAGTGTCGTGGCTTGTGAATCGCTCTTGGATCGGATCGAGTTCAAGCCAGGGTCCGATCGTCAGCGTATCCGTTCCGACATCGATCGCGTTTGCTCGGAGATGGGCAAGCATGCGTTTCGTGGACTCGTGGAAGGCTTCATGTGCCGAGGCGGATTGCAGCGCGCCGTCCGCTGATCCTGGAGTTCCCAACTGATGGCTGATATTCCCGAGGTGACAGAGGTCGCTTGAGCGGACGCATTCGATGATGTCCGCATTGAGATCACCTGGATCTCGAGAACGAACTGCAGCGATGAAATTCGCAAAGTGATCAGCGGAAGCGGACCACGATGCGATTCGATTCCCATCCGTATCCACCGCCCAGCAGTCGCGTGATCCTGTCGGCACGATGAGTGCGCCGCCTTCACAGTGGATGACCGATGCGATGCGCTGGTCCATGTAGGTGTCCATGGATCCATTCCAATTCTTCTGCTGCGCGGCATGGTTGCGTGGCAGTCCCCTCACTTCAAACAGCATGGGAATGGTTCCGTATTCAAGCAGGACCACCTGCGTGTTGGGCGTATTCCCATCATCGATGTAGCCAAGACGCCCACCAATGCTCGTTACGCGGCGAGGCATGGACGAAGCGCCGATCGCCCAGCGGAAGATGTCCATCTGATGAATGCCTTGATTGCCGATGTCACCGTTGCCCGTATCGGTATCCCAGTGCCAG
>JAQWRC010000241.1 GCA_029243925.1 Phycisphaerales bacterium | reverse complement strand
CACGATGGCATTGTCGAGATCAGTTGGGCGACGTGTATCTGGTATCTCGATGCGGCGTTCGCCTGACAGAAACTGGCCAGTCAGTGACTTCGCATTCGCCTCGAGGTCTTCGACCGTGCCTTGCGCGACGACCTGCCCGCCATGCACGCCGGGGCCTGGGCCGATGTCGAGTACGTGGTCTGCAGCGCGAATCATGCCTTCGTCATGCTCGACCACAATGACGGTGTTACCGATGTCGGAAAGGTTTCGCAGGGTTCGCACCAGCCGGTCGTTGTCACGATGGTGGAGTCCGATGGTCGGTTCATCGAGCACATAGCAGACACCGACAAGTCCAGAGCCGACCTGCGTGGCCAATCTGATGCGCTGGGCTTCTCCACCCGAAAGCGTATTGGCGGCGCGATCAAGCGTCAGGTATTCAAGTCCGACGGATTCAAGAAAGCCAAGTCTCGCCTGGAGCTCACGAAGAATGGGGAGGGCAATTTCTGACTTCGACCCGGGGAGTGGGGGATCGGTAAGCAGTCGTCTGGCTTGGCCGATGGTGGCGCCGTTGATGTCGGCGATGGAACGGGGCCCATCGGTTGTTTCGAGCATCACATGAAGCGCTTCGGTCCGCAAACGTGCGCCATTGCAGCCGGGGCAGATTGAACTGCTCATGTAGGCGCGGAGGCGGTCGCGTACCAGATCACTTTCCGTCTGCTTGAGTCGACGTTGCAGATTTGGAAGTATGCCTTCGAAGTGGAACGTGCCCTTAGTCTTCGGTCCGTCGGTTCCTTCAAGCAGTACACGACGTTGTTCTGGCGTGAACTCGGAAAGAGGCGTTGACTTGTCCACTTCCATGGCATCGCAGAAGTTGCGAAGTTGTCGTCCATACCAGTTGTTCAGTCGCCGGCCACTTTTCGTCCAGGCCGGCACTGCTTTCTGGCCAAGCCCAAGGGATTCATCCGGAAGCAGCAGGTCGATGCTGAATTCATCGATGACGCCAAGTCCGTCGCATGTTCTGCATGCGCCATACGGGGAGTTGAATGAAAAGAGTCTCGGTTCCTGTTCATCGAGATTGTATTTTGGGTGGACGGCGCAACTCATGCGGTCGCTGAAGCGGTGCTCTGTCGTCGCATCGCCATCGAGCTCAAGGACCAGGAGTCGGCCTTCGCCGATGCGAAGAGCAGTTTCGACGGAATCGGCGAGCCGTGGCCGCAGGCCCTTTTTGATCGCCACCCGATCGATGACCGCTTCGATGTCGTGGCGAGCGTACCGGCCAAGCTGCAACGGGTTCTCGCCGCCTTCAGCCAGTGCATCGCGAATATCGATGATCGTTCCATCCACGCGTGCGCGAACAAATCCATCCTTCTGAAGTCGCTCAACCGTGTCGCGGTGGTAGCCCTTTCGCCCACGCACGACGGGTGCGCACAAGATGAGTTTTCGTCCGGAGGGCAGTTCGAGCAGGCGATCGAGTATTTGAGTGGCGGATGTCGAATCGATCGGCAGTCCGCATGCGCTGCCGCCTACCGGCGCCCAGCAGGTTGGTGTGCCGCATCGGGCAAACAGCAGACGAAGGTAGTCGTGGATTTCAGTCGTTGTGGCGACGGTCGATCGTGGGTTGTGCCCGCCACTTCGCTGTTGGATTGCAATGGTCGGCGGGAGGCCTTCGATCGCATCGATGTCCGGCTTGCTCATCTGCGCCAGGAATTGACGCGCATATGCGCTGAGCGACTCCATGTACTTGCGCTGGCCTTCAGCGAACACGGTGTCGAATGCGAGCGAGGACTTTCCCGAACCGGATACGCCGGTGATGACGATCAGTTGATCGCGAGGAAGTTCCACGTCGATCGAGCGAAGATTGTGTTCGCGGGCGCCGCGGATTTTGATGGCCTTGGCATCATGTGGCACGGTCGAACTCACCCGACCTCACGTCGCTGGAAAAGAATCAGGCCGATGGCCAGAACGGCCAGTGCATAGAAGAGCCCGTAAAGCAACGTTCCCATGATGTACGAAACGGGGATGACCATTTCTTGAGTGAGGGCATCTGAAAGCCAGAGCACCTGGAAGTTTGGCAGGACGCTGTACCCGATCCAGTACAGCGTAAAGAGTACGTGTTCACTGGTGGTCGCCATGTCGAGCAGGGGAACCGTGGCGACATCGATGACAGTGGTGCCCGTATCGATCTCTCCAGAAGTCCATTCCGTCACCCGCGTGACTTCCTCCTGTTGTACAAGCCCTTTGAGCCGTGCGGATTCCATCCACCCGGCTTCGAGTCGTGCGATGCCGCGGCCGAAGATCCAGTCCGACAGCAGCCCAAGGAAGAATAGGCCGACGGTCGTGACCAGTGTCATGAGTTGACCGAACCGTGTTGAGACGGCGACGGCGATTGAACAGAGCACGAGGATGGCCATCATGATCGAAACGGCGGCGAGCCATATTTGGCTTTCGAATGCGACCCACATCGGTTGGTTTGAAAAGTCGGGTCCGAAGTTCAGCGACAGCAGATAGGCAAGCAGCAGTATGGGCGTGGTGATGCAGATTGCGCTGCTTGTGAACACCATGTTGTAGAAGTAGTTGCACCAGGCCGCTGCGCCAACGCCGACAATCACGCCACCGACGCCGAAGAGAATGACCGGTACGTGGATGGGGTCCTGCACGGTCTGGATAACCGTATGGAGTTCAACAAGCATGAACACCAGAGTCATGTACAAGGCGGCAATGCACATCGCGCATGACACACCGAGATATTTTCCAAGCAGAAAGATTGGTCGGGTAACCGGTTTGCTGATGACGGTCAGGGCAGTCTTATTTTCGATTTCACGACCAAGGACGTTCGTGGCGATGAACGCAGCGAGTACGGCGCCGGCCATGAAGACGGTCGCCAGTCCGATGTCCACGAGCATGCGCTGGTTTTCATCCATGGTGAAGGCTGAAAGCGGATTGCTGAGCACGATCAGCACGGATGCAGCCACGAGGACCACCAGCATGATCGGCTGACGGATGCTCTCAAAAAACGTGTTTCGGGTGATGGCCAGGAGTTGTTGCAGCATCGGGTTGCAAATAGTACCCCCTAGGCAGCTTTCAGGGGCCGCAAAGGGGCATGGGGAGGCCGATCTACTTGATTTTCTGGTACCCTAACCGCCTTCTTTGATGAACTTCGCATGGCCTGAAGTCGTACTGGATCTTGGCTGCGGGTGCAGTGATCCACACATAAAGGCCGTTTCTCCGGAACGAGTCAGCACAATGGACGATCAACGATGAGGATCGATCACCTCGCATATCAGCGAGCGACCAATATCGCAGGATTCGGCTTCTTGCTTCAGCTTGTGGCCGCTGTCGTTCTGTTGATCTTCGGCATGCGGGCTGGAGATGAAGCAACGTGGTATGCGTCGTTCTACCTCTTCACAGGACTGATGGTCTGGCTGGGATTGATCATTGTCTTCAACCAGCACAAGCTTGAACGACTCGAAGCGCTTGAAGAGGGTGAGCTGACCGAAACCGCAGCAGGGACATCGATTTTTGATCGCTCTGGCGATGAAATACGTGTCGCGGCCCGACGGCTTCGCATGATGTACAAGTGGATTCTTCCGCTGATCAGCCTGTGTTTCGCGATTGTGCTCATCTTCCTTGCGTGGATTCTGTTCCGATCGCTTTCCAGTCCTGCCCGCGCTGGGATACCAGGCCATCTGTTCATGACGTCGAGCAAGGGGTGGCTCATCGCCGTCTCGCTTGGCCTGTCCGTTGTGTGCTTCATCGTGTCCCGGTACCTCTCGGGAATGGCGGGGCAGCGTGTCTGGCAGAACCTGCGTGCAGGATCCGGCGTGTTGGTTGGAAGTGCTCTTGTACTTCTGGGCATTGCCGCTGGAACCATTGCCCGATACTTCGAAGACAGTGGACTGATCATTCAGATCGTCGCGTGGTCGATCCCAGTCTTCATGTGTGGAGTGGCGGCAGAGGTTGTGCTTAATCTGCTGCTGAATCTGTATCGTCCACGCATCAGCGGCGAATATCCACGTGCGGCATTCGATTCGAGAGTATTGAGCCTGCTGGCGACTCCGGACTCCTTTGTCCGTTCCTTGAATGATGCGGTCAACTATCAGTTTGGATTTGATATCACCAGTTCATGGGGGTATCAGCTGGTGCTGCGCAGCATCGCTGGCTTGTGTGTACTTGGCGTCGTGGTCCTGCTTGCACTGAGCACCATCTCGGTCGTGGACAGTCGCGAGCAGGGGTTGCGTCTGCGATCCGGAAAATTGATTGGAAATGGAACGACCGCGGTGCATGATCCGGGATTGTTCTGGAAGCTGCCCTGGCCACTTGAAACGACGAAGGTCTATGACGTCAGCAGCATCCGGCAGTTGGCATTGACGCCCATGGACACAAGCCGCCGCGAAGGATTTCTGTGGGAAGACGAGTTGAAACTTGCGCCGGGAGTCGCCATCGAGCCATTCATCGTCCGCCGATCACGTCTGCAGGTCGATGCTTCCGGTGCGGTCAGTACTGAAGATGTGGATGTCAACGACGAAGGCGAAGATTCAATCGTCGATGTTGCACTGGTCGACATGCTCATCCAGT
>JAQWRC010000407.1 GCA_029243925.1 Phycisphaerales bacterium | reverse complement strand
AGGCACCAGCCGAAGTCGCGGCGGCTGCCCCGGAAGCGGCAGAGGCCAAGCCGACAAAGAAACGCAGGACGCTCTATGGGGGTTCTCGACGCGGTGTGTCCAAGGGTGAAATCGATGCCGCTCACACGGATGTGCAAGTGTGAGCAGAACGCGCCGTGTAATTGTTCTTGGATCCACTGGCTCCATCGGGACCAACACGCTCGAAGTGCTTGAGCATCTCCGGGGCGTAGGGCACGAGTTCAATGTCATCGGCCTTGCGGCTGGCACCAACGGATCACTTCTTGCACAGCAGGCACGTGACTTCGACGTCAGTGAACTTGCATTGTGTGATTCAGGATCGGCCAGTGCTCTTGGCCCATCAGCGACCGTTCGAACCGGCTCGGATTCAGCTCGCCAATTGGTCGAAGATCTTGCGCAGCCCGGCGACATTCTCGTCGCCGCGATCGTCGGTTCCGCAGGGCTTGAAGCCGTACTTGAAGGTATTGCGAAGGGTTGCGACATCGCGCTCGCAAACAAGGAGACGCTTGTCGCAGGCGGTGCCTTGGTACTTCCTCTTGCCAAGCAGCATGGCGTGGAGTTGCTTCCCGTCGATTCGGAGCACAATGCGATCGCGCAATGTCTTCGAAGCGCTCGGAGCGTCGAAGAGGTCAGTCGGCTGGTCATTACAGCCTCAGGCGGCCCGTTCCGAAAGTGGTCAAGGGCAGACATCAACGTTGCGACCATCGAACAGGCACTTGCGCATCCGACATGGACCATGGGACGGAAGATCACAATTGATTCCGCATCCCTGATGAACAAGGCGTTGGAAGTCATTGAGGCGCATTGGCTGTTTGGGCTTCCTGCAGATCAAATCGATGTGATTGTGCATCCCCAGTCCATCGTGCACAGCTTTGTCGAGTTCAATGATGGTTCCGTTCTGTCTCAAAGCGGTGCGCCGAGCATGAAGACCCCGATCCAATACGCATTGACCTCGCCAGATCGAGTCGAGGGGTGCAGCCCGAAACTCGATTGGGCATCACTGCGACAACTTGATTTCGAACCTCTGGATCACGACACGTTCCCCTCGGTCTCCATGGCCTGGAACGTCATTCGTGAAGGGGGCACCTCTGGTGCAATCTTCAATGCCGCCAATGAAGTCGCGGTGCATGCATTTCTTGGTGGCACGTTGCACTTCGGTGGGATCTTCGATCTCGTCGAGTTTGCATTGCAGTCCATTGCGGCGACGCCAGTAGATTCTCTGGAAGATGTACTGAGAGCCGATAGGGCAGCACGTGATCTGGTTTCAGAACGAGCGGCTTCTCTTGGCGCTTCAGCGGGAGGCACGTGATATGGAGCTCTTTGACTCCGGCATGAATGTACTGCTGATCATGCTTGGCTTTGGCCTGCTGATCTTCGTGCATGAGCTTGGGCATTTTCTGGCCGCCAAGTGGGCCGGGATACGGACCGAAGGGTTCTCGATCGGATTCGGCCCACCCATCTGCACATGGCGCAAGGGGATCGGCTTCCGAATGGGGTCGACGGCACAGGCTGTCCTCGAGCGAACCGG
>JAQWRC010000154.1 GCA_029243925.1 Phycisphaerales bacterium | reverse complement strand
GCGTCCTCGATTCACGCGACGGTTGATACGAATCACCTAATGGATGGTGAAACACGCCGAGCAAGTTGTGCTCGGCGTGTTTCTTTACCAGCACCATGGACGTATCCTGACGACCTGACAACACCTCGTGCCAACTGACTTTCTCTTCGACATCTCGAACATTGACTTGGATCAGGTCACCATAGCACCTGAAGACGTTCCGTACTACAACCCCCAAAGCGGGGCCATGCGGCATCTCGACCATGTCATCTGGCTAGATCGCGAAACGTCTTCGGGCTTAGGCGTGAAACACGTACGTGATGATGAGTTCTGGGTCGCCGGTCACATTCCCGGTCGCCCCCTGCTCCCTGGCGTCATCATGATCGAAGCAGCGGCTCAGTTGAGCAGCGTGCTCTACAAGTGGCGATCAGAAATGCCCCCCGAAAGATTTTTGGGATTTACACGTTGCGATGAATGCGTCTTTCGTGGGCAGGTCGTCCCAGGAGACACCCTGTACCTTCTTGTTCAGGAAAAGAAGTTCAGTGAACGCAGGTTCAGCTGCGATGCTCAAGGCGTCGTCAATGACAAGATCGTGTTCGAAGTCAAGATCACCGGAATGCGGATCTAATATCCACCGCCAAGATTCGCGAATCTGAATCCAACATCACAGCCACCTGAAAATGATGCGCCCTGTTGCCCGGGATATCCGATCGACCAGACGGTGCAGCCGCCTCCCCAGAAGCCACCCCACGGGTACCACGTTCCCCAGATTCGAGGGCCGTGGATAATTCGCCAGGCACGTTCATATTCGTCATACCGATCACCCCGGCGACGCTGCGGCCTGAGCGGCTCGACGGAATACACATGTGATGGACCACGACGAGCCTCTGCATAGCGGTGCAGCGCATCCGATCCTGTCTGAGCAGACATCACGGCGAGCCTCGCTTGAGCCACCATGCCCAGAACAACAGAACCTGATGACATGGGAGCACTCGGAGGAGGAGGCATGCTGATGGTCACATCCGCAGCAAGCGGGGCGATTCCAATGCCCATGAGGCTCAGCAGCAGCAGCTTGATTCCGTATCGCAATAATGCCATTGCCAACAGCTCCAACTCTCACGGTATTGTAGAACCAAAGATACGGCACCACGGAAGGAATTTCAGAGAGCCCCTGAATCGCTCCCACAGCACTGAAGAGCACCATGGACACGACCCCCCTCACATTCGCTCCGATTCTGAAACCCAAGGTCTGGGGTGGGCGGCGTCTTGCGCACTGGGGGAAAGCGTTGCCCGAAGCGATCTCGATCGGTGAATCATGGGAACTGGCCGACCTGCCTCTTTCGATCGAGGATGGTCGATCCATCATCGACTCGGGGCTTGCAGCGGGAACCACATTGCGCCGCTTGATACAACAGGAACAAGCCACGATTCTTGGCCGCTGCTCGCCCAGCGTGGATGGAGGGTTTCCTCTCCTGGTCAAGCTGCTGGATGCACGCGAGAACCTGTCCGTACAAGTTCACCCCGACCCGGCCTATGCAACCGCACATCCTGAATCACATCTCAAAACCGAATCATGGGTCATCCTCGAAGCTGAACCGGGAGCTGTGATCTACAAAGGAATACGGGAAGGCGTGACACCACAGCAGTTCGCTGACGCCATCGCCGACGGCACCGTAATTGATCTGCTCGTCACGGTGCCGGCCAAGGCCGGCGAATGCCATGATCTGCCCAGCGGCACATGCCACGCGTTGGGTGCAGGCGTCCTCGTCGCGGAAGTGCAGACGCCAAGTGATACGACCTTTCGTGTCTTCGACTGGGGCCGCACTGATCGAACGCTCCATATTGATGCGGCGCTGCAATGCATTGAGTTCGCACCCGCCGCGCCAGTCACAGAACCAACGATCTTCGAACTCGAAGGACTTCGAACCAGCCTGCTTTCCCACACGGACTTCTATGCCATCGAACGCCTGGATGCGATCAATGCATGCCAGGTGCCTGTGGATCCCGGAGGTGCCCCGGAAGTGCTCATGACCATTGCCGGTGAGGCCTCACTGAATGAGCACTCCATGCCACGAGGATGCACCACATTGCTGCCTGCGACTCTTGCGCCCCAGATCATGGAGATGACTTCGGGCACGAGTGTTCTGCGCATCACCATTGATTCAGCCGAGTGAATCCATGATTTATCGGGCTTAAAGGAAAGCTGGAGTACTTGGCCCAAAGCACCCGATGACTTGCCCTGACCTGGAGGGGCTCCACAATCAGGGGCCCGACAACTGCACCATGCGAATTGATGGTTTCCAACCTTATGGTCCTCCTGCGCTGTTACGCGCAACGCCGACCACAGTGACTCACACGACCGGCCGTGCGCCAGTCGCAGCTCGTGTCACGCAGCATGTTGAATTTGAAACGCCCTCTGTCCCAGTGCAGCAAGGCCATCTCACGATGTACACACGCGCAGCCGACCGTGTTGAAGCTGCCATCCAGTCGGCGCTTGGCGGAACACTTGACGTCCGCGCCTAAGCCCGAGGTGGCATTCAGTAGCTCTTGCCCCACACCAACCGCTGGGGACTTGGCTTGCCTGTAAAGGGACACGTTCCCGGCTCCGCATCTTCATCAAGCGGTATGCATCGAACCGTGACACCCATGTCGTTCTTGATCTGCTCTTCGATCGCTCGATCTCCGCAGAAGTGCGTTCGTGCAAAGCCAGCGTGGATCGGCGTCGGGTCACCCGCCGGTGCGGCAAAGTAGGCCTCGAACTCCTCCTTCGTATCGATGTCGCACGTGTGCTCTTCGCGAAACGCCAGAGCACGGGCGAACAGGTTCTGCTGCATGTCGTCCAGAATGGAGCACACCTCGGCGATGAACCGGTCACGCGGAACCGCTTCCTTGTCCTTGGGCGACTTGTCCCGGCGTGCCATGAAGACCGAGCCCGATTCCATATCCCTTGGGCCGACTTCCAGTCGAATCGGAACGCCCTTCTTGACCCAGGACCAGGTTTTTTCACCGCCACGAATATCCCGAGTGTCGAGTTCGACTTCGATCGTGCGGCCGCCGTACGTCAGCTGCCGGAGTTCATCGGCCAGGCTGCGGCACCAGGCCAACACGGCCTCAGGATCATCCGCCTTGAAGGTGATGGGCAAAATGACAATGTGGGCAGGAGCGAGTTTCGGTGGCAACACCAGTCCATCGTCATCTGCATGCGTCATCAGCAGCCCACCGATGAGACGAGTGGACACACCCCATGAGGTTGTCCACGCATGCTCACGCTGGCCCGCCTCGCTGAGATAGACGATGTCCTGCGCTTGAGCGAAGTTCTGAGCAAGAAAGTGCGACGTGCCTGCCTGCAATCCTTTGCGATCCTGCATCATTGCTTCAATGCACAGGGTGTCATCGGCCCCGGGGAAGCGCTCTG
>JAQWRC010000081.1 GCA_029243925.1 Phycisphaerales bacterium | reverse complement strand
AGCTCATGCTGTGGATTTTGGCTGACATCAGCATGGGCATCAATGACGCTTTCGCGTTCATCATCGCGATCGTGGCCAGTCGTGATGGGTTGCTGCACGGCAGCCATGGTGCGTTCAAGAATGGGCAGTTTGTTTGCGGGCATGTTCATGGCTGCGGCCAGTTCCTGTGCGCTTGGGCAGCGGCCCAGCCGTTTTTCAAGGGCACGGATCGTGGTTTGCATCGTGGACATTCGTTGGACCATGTACGCGGGAATATGCACGGGCATTCTGTGACGTGCAATGGATCGCTTGACGGTCTTGCGGATCCACCATGTCGCGTAGGTTGAAAATCGATGGCCGAATGCTGGGTCGTAGCGCTCGACGGCGAGTATGAGACCGAGGTTGCCTTCATCAATCAGTTCCATGAGGGAAACACCCGCATGTTGATACGGCTTGCAGATACTGACGACCAGCCGGAGGTTGGCGCTGATCATGTGGCACCGCGCCGCCTGGCATTCGTCATTGATAATTTTCCACGACAGCTCCCGCTCCTCCAATGCCGAGAGGAGTGGCACCCGGCCGATGGCCTTGAGGTACAAGTCGAGTTCGTTTCGAATGCGGGTATCTGACATGATCATCATGACGTGCGCACAAAGACGATACGTCGCCAGTGTGAAGCGGGCGTCTGTTCAATGCTTCTTTGAAGATCGGAGTTGAGATGTGGTGCAGGAAATCACGTGTCCTGCAAAGAGAGGAGAAATGACATCAGCTGTGCCATGTTCAGGCCGAGGCTGACAGGACTTCTACGCCGAGCTCGCCAAGTGGGTTCGGGTAAGACTGTGATTCAAATGCCTTATGCGTTTGCCCACATATGGGGACAGAAGTGGAGGGTAAAAAAAGGGACACCGCGGCATTACGTCGCGGTGTTCCGGGAGGAGAGAAGAGAGAGTCGTTTCAGGCCGGATCAGGACATTGGGAGAGGGGGTGGATTCGTGTTGGCCCCGTCCGGCAGCTGAAAGGAGAACCTTCAACTGGCCCCATCCTTTCACCGGGTAGCAGAAAAATTGTATATGGAGCAGGAAGAGGCAAAGTGGCTTCAGAGGGCTCCAGCGGCCCCGCATGTGCTGCCGATGGTATAAATACGCTCCTGAACCATGTCTGATTTCAAGCATGAGATCCATCTTGAACGTGTGGAAACCGCTCGACTGTGGAAGCGTGAGGTATTTAATCGGCAGGCATGGCTGCGATACGGGCTGTTTATGGTGGCCGCCGCTGCGACTGGCTGCGTAGCTTGGTTTTTCCAAAGAATGGATATATGGGGAGCCCATTGGTTCAAGTTTCTGCAGGGCAAAGCACCTTTCCCTGACAGCAGCTGGACGATGCCTCCCTTGCTTGGCATTGTGATTCCGATGGTCGTCGTGACCGGCAGCATGCTGCTCATCATGACATTGCGTGATCGCTATTACAGTGGAACAGAGGGCACCGGCATTCCGCAAGCTATCGCTGCGTTGAAGACTCCGGAAGGCCCCATGCGAAAATTAATGCTGTCCTGGAGGATCGCCATTGGGAAGATTCTCCTGCTGTGCGTCGGTTTGTTTTCAGGGATGACGATTGGGCGGGAAGGGCCATCGGTCCACGTTGGCGCCTGCTTCATGTACCTGGTGACCAAGGTGACGCATTTTCCTGCGCACTTGGTGCGTCGAGGAATGATTCTTGGTGGCGGAGGAGCGGGGATTGCGGCCGCATTCAATGCTCCTGTCGCGGGGATCATTTTTGCATTTGAGGAAATAGGCAGGTCATTTGAAAAAAGCAATGCAGGCACGATCATTCGAACGGTTGCGATTGCCAGTTTGGTCGTCATTCTTCTTCTGCGCGGGGATGACTACCTGTTCTATGGCCACGTGGAGGTGAATTCCGGCTCCTGGTCACTTTGGCAGTGGTGCTCTGTGGTCTTCATTGGAGTTATTGGAGGGTTCCTCGGTGGGTTTTTTGCCCAGTGCGTGGTCAAGGGAACTGGAATGGTTGGGCGCTGCATGAAGTGGAACATGTGGATTACGCCCTTGCTCATTGGAGGCTCATTGGCGCTGCTCGGACTCGTATCCGATGGCGAAACGTACGGCAGTGGATATGAGCAGGCGAAGGGAATCCTGATTGAAGGAAGAGATTTGCCATGGCATTACGCGCCTTTGAAGGCGGCGGGTTCATTCTTCAGTCTGATTTCCGGTATTCCCGGAGGGCTCTTCGATCCAAGCCTTTCAGTCGGTGCTGGACTTGGAGAGACCTGCGTGCCAATGGTGGACGCGATATTTTCAGGTATTGATCACAAAGCAATCATCATGATGTTTATGGTTGCGTACTTTGCGGGTGTCGTGCAGAGCCCGATCACGTGTGCAGTCATCATGGTTGAGATGACGGCGGCTCGCTACCTCACGCTTCCCTTGCTGGGGACGGCGGTGATTGCATATGAGTGTTCAAAGCTGATATGCCGTACGGGAATCTATGAAGCGTTGGCTGATTTGTTCCTTGGGCAGCTCGAACAAGCACAGAAGTCACCTGGTCAATCGGCGCCACGGTCAGCCTGACTCAGCACGGAGCGAAATATCGCAGGCCGACGTGGTAGACATCGTCAATCCGACGACTCCATGCCACGATGACTGACACGTGGCCAGGTGTTCCTTCAGGAAGACGTGTTCGAACTCTGCCTGTCATGCCCTCAATCAGCGGGGTGCAGCTGCGGATGAGGCATCCGCCGCAACTTTCGTTGACCAGACTGTACCGGGCTGGTGAACCGGGCATGGGATGCCAGTCAATGACAAGTTCGCCCTGAGTGCGCTGCCGCTCGTCAGTTCGACGGTTGGATCGTGTGTGAGGTTGGGTTGTCGTGTGCAGGATGTGATCGTGGACCATGTCGACGAAGGTGCAATTGGGAATGAGGATCTGAAAGTGCCTGGGTGGGTGCTCGTGCAGTATTGGTTCAGTCTGTAGGGGCTGCGCCGGTGATGACGGACTCACATACGCCTCTCTGGCCTTGAGCAGTGTTGCGGTGCGTTTGCTGGGCCGATGCAGATGGTCGAGAGCAGGAGCATTTCACATGCGTACCAGGAATACTCATTTGACGGGCCGTGGTGGCATTTCGAGACTCGATATGAGTGCGACGCCATGCAGTGCATCACGTGTGGACACGCACATTGACGGCGATGCCAGTACTGAGGCGTCCTGCAGCAGCTCAGTCACCAGAACGCTCGAGGTCGATTCGAACCGAGTGGCAGATGATGTGGCTCTTGAAGTGCACCAGCACACCATTCCCGGATTCGATGCTCCCATGCCTGCCGAGCAAGGTGCCCCGGAAGGCGAAGGTCAGTTCGCCAGCGGGTGCAACACAAGACTACGCGCAAGTCGCTGGGACCCTCTGCTCGATACGTTGGCATGGAGCATGTTGATCTGGGGCCCCGTCTGTACGTGGCTTGCAGTTCAAGTGCAGGTCTGAAGTCATCAGGACGAAAGTTTTCGAGCCTGCTCTTCTGCGTGATATGAACTTCGTACGAGTGGCCCAGACTCGACAACCTTGAATCCCATGCCCAGCCCAATCTTTCGATAGGTATTGAACTGCTCAGGAGTGACCCATCGATCAATTGGCAGATGATTACGTGTTGGTTGCAGATATTGACCAATGGTCAGAATGTCGGCTTCGGAGCGGTCTCTGATGTCCTGCATGACGTCGTAGACTTCGTCATCACGTTCGCCAATGCCGACCATAAGGCTTGTTTTGCAGACGAGCCCTTGCGATTTGATGTGCTCAAGCACTCGAAGAGAACGGTCATAGGTCGCCTGTGGCCTGACGGCGGGGTGCATCCTGGCCACGGTTTCCATGTTGTGCGACAAAATTTCAGGCTGGGCGTCTGCAACAACCTGAAGATCATCAAGATCCCCTTTGAAGTCGCCCACGAGTGTTTCTACAGACAGGTCCGGGCAGGCTTCATGGACACGTTCAATTGTTTCGGCCCAGATTGCAGCGCCGCCATCGGGCAGGTCGTCACGGTCGACAGAGGTGATCACTACGTGCGTAAGTCCTGTCAAAGAAAGCGTTTGTGCAACTCGTCGAGGTTCGTCGAGGTCAGTGATCGGAGGGCGACCCGTCTTGACATTGCAAAAACCGCATGAGCGGGTGCAGGTATCACCCAAAATCATGATTGTGGCCGTACCTCTGCTCCAGCACTCTCCAATATTCGGACAGGACGCCTCTTGGCAGACTGTATGGAGTCCGTGCTCCATGATCAGGTCCCGTGTTTGTGCAAAGGCGTCTCCGCCAGGAGCTACTGCTCTGATCCAGGGTGGTTTTCGCTCGATTCGGAGGGATTGTTTCTCCGAATTCTGATTGTTGAGGACCATGGATTCAAGGCTGACGCACCCTTTTCCAACATGTTGTCGTGCCGTATCTCCCCCAGCAGGGCGAGGATGCCGCATTTGAGCTCGCGTTAGGGGGGGGCTGTTTCTGGATTGTGGAAGTGTGCTGGCCACGGGGGGATTGTATCGCAGGGAGCTGCTGCAGGTTCTCTGTGAAGTTCCCAGACGCGCAGGAAGCACATCATTGAGGTCTCATAACGGTGAAAAACACGCTTCATTGGTCATCACGGCTCAACCGGGCCGCTTCATAACGTCGATGTGATTCTCACGGCGGTACGTGCGCTGTCTTCTGGCCCTTTGGCTGAGATGTGATTTGCAGAGTTTGCTTTCAGGGGCAGAAATAACGTGAACAAGAGCACTATTTGGTCCGTAAACGTTACTGGAGTATCTGGAGTGCAGAGAGCCGTTGAAATCAGGTCACCGCGGGTATGGCGGCGGGTTCGCCTCGGGCTGCTGTGTGCCCTGATGGTGCTTCCTGCCCTTGGATGTGAAGTCAATTCCTATTTTGACCCATCCCGTACGGGGCGATTCATGCAGACCCCGACAACCATGCCAGTGCTGGAGCGAATTGATGCGATTGAGCCCAGTTCAGATCTCTGGGGGCAGACAACGGG
>JAQWRC010000043.1 GCA_029243925.1 Phycisphaerales bacterium | reverse complement strand
GATTGTTGAAATTTACGGACCGGAATCATCTGGAAAGACAACACTTGCGTTGACGGTTGCCGCCAATGCGCAGAAGAACGGTGGAGTGGCTGCATTTATCGATGCAGAGCACGCACTTGACCCGACATGGGCCCGGAGGCTTGGTGTTGATCTGGATAGCTTGCTTGTCTCACAGCCAGACACCGGAGAGCAAGGACTTGAAATTTGCGAGTTGCTTGTCCGCAGCGCAGCTGTGGACATCGTCGTTATCGATTCAGTCGCTGCGCTCATACCGCGTGCAGAAATCGAAGGCGAAATGGGCGACAGTCATGTGGGCCTTCAGGCCAGGCTCATGAGCCAGGAGATGCGAAAATTGACTGGTGCTATTGCAAAGAGCGATGTGACCGTTGTGTTCATCAATCAGTTGCGTGAAAAAATCGGAGTCATGTTTGGCAGTCCAGAGACGACGCCGGGCGGCCGTGCCTTGAAGTTCTACTCATCGGTTCGAATTGATATTCGCCGTATCGGAGCAATCAAGGATGGCGACCAGAACATTGGAAATCGCGTGCGAACACGTGTGGTCAAGAACAAGATCGCTCCGCCATTCCGCGATGCCGAATTCGACATCATGTTCAACGAAGGCATCAGTACTTCTGGTGACATTCTTGATCTTGCCGTTGCAGATGAGATTGTCAAAAAGTCGGGTGCATGGTTCAGCTACGGTGACATACGACTCGGTCAAGGCCGGGAAAATTCCAAGCAGTACTTTCGTGACAACCCCGAGTTGATCGATGAAATTCGTAATCGAATACTTGCGGCGCGTGGCATGACGCCTGAAGGTCAGTTGATGCCCGAGCCCACGAAAAGCCATGATGAGGAAGCGCCCGATGACGCTGTGCCTGCGGGCAAATCCTGATCAAGCCAAGTAAGGTGACCTCCCGGCGGCCGCATGCATCATTGTGTGCGGCCGCTGTCGTGGATACGTTGCAGTTTGGTCACGAAGGGCTACCATTTCCCATTCGCACCAGAACGGCATTCGCAAGCATGGTGTGAATCTGCGGCTGTGGCGGAATTGGCAGACGCGCTAGATTCAGGTTCTAGTGGGAGTAATATCCCGTGGAGGTTCGACTCCTCTCAGCCGCATTCAGATGACACACGCCCCCGACACCTTCGGGGGCGTTGTCGTTTACTGAAAATACATCAGTACAGGGGGTTTGCAGGGGCCTGCAGCCGTGGTGAGGAAATCGATGCTTCGCAATGTCGCATTCGTCTTTACAATGCGTTCATGGACATGATCTACCTCGATCACAACGCGACCACCAGCACAGCTCCTGAGGTACTGGCTGTGATGCACGAAGTCCTGGATGAGCAGTGGGCGAATCCATCCAGCATTCACCGGATGGGCCAGACTGCTCGGCGGCGACTCGAGCAGGCCCGCGAGCAGGTTGCCCACTTCATTGGAGCTTCTCCGGAGGAGATCATCTTCACTGGTGGGGGGACGGAGTCGGTGAACACGGCAATTCGCTCGTGTCTTCGAGAACGTCCTGATCGACGTCTGGTCATCACCAGTCAGGTGGAGCATTCCGCCGTCCGTGAACTTCTGGAGGATCTCGAGCCGACTGGAATCGAGACGATCAAACTCCCCAATGACAGCAATGGTGTCGT
>JAQWRC010000335.1 GCA_029243925.1 Phycisphaerales bacterium | reverse complement strand
CATGCGAAGGCAGCAGGAACCAACGTCGCGACTGCTGGGCGAGCCCGTCAAGCAGAGCCGTCCGGCTTCCGCTGGCACCATGCGTGCCAAATGCAGTCACATCTGCCTGATCTGACTCCAACTGCATCAGTACACCGGAATGCGATTCGCCGGCAAGGTACCGAGCACAGGGAAGGAACCACACTCCGGCACGAACCGGAAGGTGACCAGGAACGATGCATTCGATCCGCGGGATTTGAGGTACGACGATTTCAGGAACTGGGGCTTCCGTGCCGCCTGGCTCGAATGCGTCCGAAGTCGTGAACAGTGCCGTCAATTCCGCATAATTGTCGCGATGCGAAGTCATGCCAACGAAGCCGGTTCAATGGTGAAGCTGTTCGTGCTGACCCCGGTCTCTCCGATGATGGCCTGATCGTTGTATGCATCCATCCGGCTGCGACCATCGATGACCACCTGATACCGATAGCGGCCCGGAGGCAGTGGCACGATCGCCTCGAATGAACTGGTGCTTCGATCGTAGCGCATCGGCGTGGCGGATGTAGACCACCCATTGAAATCACCCGCAATGGCCATGCTCTGCTCAGGTTGCCCCGGCTGGCGGAAGCATGTTCCTTGCTCCGAATGAACCACACCGAACTCGGACTCATCCAGAACCGGTTCATTGATGTCATTCGGCGCCATTTCAAGATAGGTGCCCGGCGGAGGCGGCGCCGCGTCTGCGGTGATTTCAGGGCTCGGCACCACGTCATGCCCTGCCTGCATGCGCAGGGCAAGTTCACCGACTCGTGTCGTCGCCTGCACCTGTGGCGGCGGCATGCTCATCCCACGTGCCGTATTCGCATCAACCATGCTTGCCGCGCGAGGCTCGTTGGCCAGAAGCCAATCCGCCAGTGCGACGAAGTCTCGCTCGGCTTCAGAACCTGGCGCAAACTCCGTAATCGGCTGGCCAAGGCTGGCGGCCTCACGAAGAGGCTCATGCTCACGAATAATCAGTGGAAGCAGATGATTTGGGAAATGCTGACCAAGCGCTTCAAGAATTCGACTCGATAGTCTGGATTCCGGATTATGCAGCGTCGGCAGCATGGAACATTCGATTGGTCGGCCAATTCGTTCGATGAGCGACTGAATCGTCCCCCACTGTCGCTTTGCACCGCGCAACGAGAAATAGCCTGTCTCAACTGGAATCAACGCCTGGGTTGCCGCCCGAAGTGCGTTGTAGGTCAGCAGCCCGATGGAGGGCGAACAATCAACCAGACAGATGTCATACCGGGGGGCAAGATGAGCCAGCACCTTTGCCAGACGACGATCGCGGTCAGGCAAGGCATACAGTCCGCCATCAGGCGACTCCAAGGCGGCAAGCAACATCGTCGAGGGCAGAAGTTCAAGGCCTCGGCTGACCTCCCACAACATGCCTTCTGGATTGAAACCAAGATCAAGATTCGAAATCATCGCCTCGGCGATCCCCGACTCGATGCGTGACTCTGGAACACCAAGTCCAGCCGCGCAGTGTGATTGGGGGTCCATGTCGACCAGCAGGGTTCGAATTCCACGCCCGGCAAGAACAGAGGCAAGATTGATGGCGGTTGTGGTCTTGCCACACCCACCCTTCTGATTCACGATTGCAATCGTACGCACGGGCTTCGATCAACTCCATGTGGGACTGGATGATGCACACCGATGGCGTACCACAGTGACATCGGCGGTGATCAGTGCGGCACTTGAAATCCACCGGCCCAGGGCTCACCCGATCACGGCATTCCATGCCTCAAGAAGGGCTTTCTCAGGCACATCATCGGTGATCTCAACCTGTCCAGGTGCGATCGGGATGATCAGTCGGTGGCTGCCGGATTGAATCTTCTTGTCGAAGCGCATTCGAGCCACCAGATCTTCAGAAAGCCGTGCTGCTTCCAGGCGGACTGGAAGACCAGCCTTCTCAAGCAACGCCCGCAGTTGCGGAACCCAATCGCCCTCGAGACGGCCTAGACGCTCTGAGAGTGCAGCAGCAGCCATGAGGCCGATTGAAACCGCTTCACCGTGCTTGAGTCCAAGATCGGCATCAGGTTCGATGGCGTGAGCAAATGTGTGCCCGAGATTCAGCAGTGCACGGCAGCCATGCTCACGCTCGTCCTTCTGCACAATGTCGATCTTGACACGGACGGCACGATCAATGAGCGCTGTCGTCACTTCGGGCTCGGCCTCAAGGATCTGATCCAGATTCTGCTCAATGACGTCAAGCAGATCGGGATCGCCGATCAACGCATGCTTGATGACTTCCGCCAACCCACAGCGCCGCTCACGCAGGGGCAGCGTGCTCAGCGTGATCGGATCAGCAATCACCACGCGAGGCTGCCAGAATGCTCCCGCGAGGTTCTTTCCGAGCTCGCCTGAGGGCAACTGTACGTTGATCCCAGTCTTGCCCCCCACGGAGGCATCAACCATGGAAAGCAGAGTGGTGGGAACCTGCACGAAATCAACACCTCGAAGAAAACTTGCTGCAGCAAATCCAGCGACGTCGCCGATCAGTCCGCCGCCGACAGCCACCATGCACGAAGAACGATCAAGGCCAGCAGATAGTGCCGCCGACCAGATCGATTCAACTGCAGGCATGGTCTTGTTCGCCTCTTCCGCATGAAGCGTGTGCATTGCCACGCTGCATCCAGCGGCTGCGAGGGAATCGGCGGCGACTGCGGCATGCGTTTCAGCAACCTCCGCATCAGCAATCAGCAACGTGTGCGTACATTCCAAACTTCGCACCCGCTCGCCCACTGCAGCCAGGGCCCCACCCTCAATCAGGATGTCGTAGCTCCCTCCAGTGCAGATGACCTGTTGCGTGCTCATGTATCTGATTCATCTCCACGTCGCTTCAGCTCATGCATTGCTTCGGATGGATCGTCCGGCAATGACGGCTGTGTTTCATCATCTTCAGAAAAGATAGCAGGCCGGGGCTTCGAGCGTCGCCCGATACGCCGTCCAATCAACAAGACGACCAGCAATGCCACGATCAGCACGAGCAGTATCAACCAGCTCAGGTGCGACTCCTGAAGTTCTGCCTGTGCCGGTGCCATTGCCAGCCATGAAGGATCACTCCCAACCAGCGCAGGGTAGAACCGCATGACGCCAGCGCGATCTTCCAGATGCATGCGCTTGTAGACATGACCGGATATCGACACACGACGACCAGACACATCCTGCCCACTGCATCCAGTCACATAGATCATCCACGGAAGATCGTGTGCATCCCGGACAAACCACTCCTCGACGTCTGCAAAGGGACGACCCAGTGAACGTTGTTGTTCAACCTGCCCTTCAATCGTCACGTACATGCCCCGGTACTGCGTGGGACGTTCCACAATCGCATCATGATGAATCGTGATTTCAACCGAGTCATCTACTTCCGCACCGGAGCGCACGAAGTTGATCATGTCAACAAACGCCTTGTCAGGCACCTCGGTATCGTCATGCACATGCTGCAGTGATTCCGGCAGCGGCGACAAGACGGCCAACACCAGC
>JAQWRC010000324.1 GCA_029243925.1 Phycisphaerales bacterium | reverse complement strand
CAACACGAACTCATTGGCGACATCCGCGGCCAGGGGCTTTTCCTTGGCATTGAACTGGTCAACGATCGCTCGACGCAGGAGCCTGCAGCCCAACAGGCCCATCAGCTGATCAATGCAATGCGTGACCGCGGCATGCTGCTGAGCACGGATGGGCCTCTGCACAATGTGATCAAGATCAAACCACCAATGGTGCTCAGTGAAGGCGACATTCTCATGACACTGAGGCAGCTTGATTCCACGCTCTCGACGCTCTGACCATATGCCCATCAGGTACAAAAAAGAACCGGCCCACCCCCAAAGGGATGGGCCGTTCTTAATCATAGTTGAGTTGTGACAGTGCTCCGAACGAGTTCGGATCAGATGTCAACAGACTCAGGCGCGTCGTCGACGACGACCGGCAAGACCTGCCAGGCCAAGAAGCGCAAGAGCGCCTGGAGCCGGGACAGCGTTGATGCCGTGAAGCACAAAGGTACCACTGGAGGTTGTACCAAGAGAGTTGCTCCAGCCATTCATCCAGGTAAAGTAACCAGCACCATTCATTGCTGTTGAACCTGAAGCATAGCCGGAGTATGAACCAGTTGATGGACCGCCAGCGAGGGCGCCCCACTGATCAGCGGATGAGAACGAGACGTTGTACCCACCAACTTGGACCGAATTGCTTCCGCCCGAAACGTGAATAAGCATATCGCTGGACCAACTGGAATCACCAGTGTTATTGGACCATGCGTAGTCGTACGAAATACCGGTCAATGTGCCGGAAATTTCGCCAAGATCGACGGTTACATAGCTTGCTGACGTGCCGTCATATCCAATCAATGAGACTTCATCGATTGTGACGGTGATGTCTGCATTTGCAGCACCGGCGATTGCTGCAGCCGTAACACCGGCTGCTGTAAGCATAAATCGCTTTTTCATCTTAAAATCCTCCCTCATTTGCATGAATACATTGAACCGAAGTTCGCCATATTCAGTTTGTGTTTGCTTCCTCCACACACATTTACATCACACACTGTTGGCCCCTAAAGGCCTAATTCGCTCAAAGCGCAATCGTGAGCGCTTCAAGGAGATACTCGTAATTTTGGTCTCTTCCTTCTCTCACTCTGGTCATGACGTTGCCGCCAGACGCGTCTTCCGCTCCAGATCACGCTCAATCCTTGGCAGTCTTCCATGTCTGCACTCGGTAAGCAGTTGTGATCTATCAAATAAGGTGCACGAAGTGGTTTGGCTTGTCAAGATGAAATTGTGACAGTTTTGACAGTTATTCTCTGTTTACGAACCAAACAAGCCCTCTCAAGTACACCTACGCCTGGCCGTCACACACGGCTGACATGGCAAATCATGGCCCAGAATGGGCGTGAGGGCGTTACACCACCAAATGACCCCTTACGGGCACCCAGAGCCTCAGGCGAAGCCCTAGATGGGCTGTACCATCACCATATATCCGATAACGAGTAGAGAGCATCTCTTCATGCCTCAAGCATCTGAAAATCAACTCATCGCCCAAGCCGACTCCCTGCTCAAAGCCCACCAATGGGCGAAAGCGGAGAGAATGCTGCGAAAACTGACCAAGCACCGGCCCAAGGACACCACTGTCCTCGCGCGTCTGAGTACGGCTCAACAGAAGCTTGGATATCTGACAAAGGCCCTCGATACCCTCAAGAAAGCATCCCAAATCAGCCCAGCTGACTCAGGGCTGCTGATGCAACTGGCAGAAACCTATTACGACAACGGGCAACTCAATGAATCATTGGCCCATGCCAATAGATCCATTGCCCTTTCACCAACGGATGGGAAGCTGCGCAGAACGCGAGCCACACTGCTCATGCGGACCGGAGATCCACACGCAGCCTGCGAGGACCTCCAGGCAGCCCACGATGCTGCACCAGATGATCTGCTTGCATTGTCAGCTTTGGTCGATGGCATCATCGCTGGTGCGAATGTGCCAATGGACACCGCGCCAGCTTCACTGCTTCTGAAACGACAGCCCTTTGAAGCGAAGAATCATGCCCGCCTCGGCACCATCCACCGCCTCAATGGCGATCATGATCAGGCGATGTCGTGCTATGACAAGGCATTGAGCATCGATCGCTTCAGCTCAGATGCACGAACAGGCAAGGCGGAAATTCTCGTCTCTCGCAAAGAGCCCCAAGAAGCGGCCGAGCTGCTGCGACCGCTGATCAATGCACCCACCTGCTCCATACTTCCCATGAAGGCCTGGATGCGGGTCTGCAAAAATCTTGACCGGCACCAAGACGCCATTGTCGCAGCAGAACGATGGCTGAACTCCGAACGCCGCTCACCAGCACATACTTCCGCACTATGCCATGGCATTGCGCAATCATATGACCTCCTTGATCAACGGGCAGAAGCCTTTGAAGCATGGAGCCGAGCCAATGCCATCGATGCAAGTCGATGGGATGCGGCCGAGCATACGCGAACAACGGATAGCATCATCGATACATTCGATCTCGACTCGTGCTCAACGTTTCCGACCAGTACATGCGAAAGCACCATGCCCACGTTCATCGTGGGCATGTTTCGAAGTGGCACAAGCTTGACCGAGCAAATCCTGGACACGCACCATGACATCACCGGCGCAGGCGAACTGCCCGACATGTTCGAACTCCTCAACAGCCTTCACGAGGAGATCGGCGAGCAAAAGCACTATCCCGAGTGCATGACCTCCATCACCTCCGCTCAACTTGATTCAATGGCGACCCGCTATCTGGACACGCTTGCTCAGCATGCCGGGTCATCGCGACGCGTCACCGACAAGATGCCCCTGAATTATCTGAACATTGGACTGATCTCATTGATGTTTCCCAAGGCAAAGATCATCCACTGCACCCGAGATGCACTCGACACGTGCTTCTCCTGCTGGGGGAACCCCTTCTCAGCCCGGGCGGCCTTCACGGCGAATCTCGAATCACTCGGGAATGCATACGTGGACTACGCGAGAATCATGGACCATTGGATGAGTGCAACACCACAGTTGGTGCACACCATCGTCTACGAAGAACTCGTTCAGGATCCAGAACCCGTCGTCCGTGGAATGCTTGATTTCCTTGAACTCGAATGGGACCAGAACTGCCTTGCCTTCCATGA
>JAQWRC010000312.1 GCA_029243925.1 Phycisphaerales bacterium | reverse complement strand
ATTGCACGTGTTGTTTCTTCATCGTCAGGAATGATCCGAACGACTGCACAATCCGATGATTCCATGACGGCCAATGCATGAATCTGAATGTCGTCGGAATCATCAAACAACCTCAGCACATCCAAAAGACGCCCAACGCGATTCTCAAGGAAGATGCTGAACTGGCGTACATAGGGCGCGGAATACCCCTGCTGAGTCTCTTGAGGAAGTTGAGACATATCGTGACGCTCCAAACTCGAACGTATGCAGCCTACACGTTCGGAGAGACCGCGTCAGCAGCATCTGAGCTGATGAAGTCAATCGGACCTGTCGAGGGCAAAATGCCACGCTGAGCGGCCCTCCCGAGAAAGCTGGCCACGGCCGATCTTCCCCGCTCTTCATAATCCAGCGTCCAGCGATTCACATACATGGTGACGAAGGCATCAGCCTGATCGCGAGAAATCCCGCGGCCGAACTCCAATGCATGATCAAGTGCTTCATCGCGGTGCTCAAGTGCCCATCGCACAGATTGATGGAGGATCCCCGCGATACGCATGAGTGTCCCAGGCCCGTGCACCTCTTCAAGATCACGGCGAACGACATTGCCGCCAAGAGGCAGCGGCAGCCCTGAGACACCTTCCCACCACACGCCCAGATCCTCAATCAGGTGCAACCCCTCCTGCTCCCAGGTCAACTGCCCCTCATGGATAAGAATCCCGGCATCGGCCTCACCGCCGGCGAGTCGGTCGGAGATGGAATCAAACGCGACCGCTTTCCATCGAAAGGAATCGTCGGGGCACATCAGTCGCATTGCGGCCAGCGCACTGGTCCGCTCTCCGGGCACAAGTACCAATGGGCATGATTCCAGAAGCGAATCAAGTGATTGCGACGACGGAGCCACCAATTTGGGGCCATACCCGTCGCCGAGCGATGCGCCACAGGACGTAAAGGCGTACCGATCTGCAACGTGCGGGTACTGCGCACAACTGATCGCCGTAATCTCAAGATCACCGGACATCGAACGCGCATTCAGTGACTCGATGTCATCGGTCACAAGCTCGAACGTAAACTCGCCCGTGTCTACACGGGCATCGCCGCCACCATGACCGACCAATGGCCACCACATGAATGCATCATCAGGATCAGGGCTGTGAGCCAGGCGAAGATGCGTCATGTCACGAGCTCCGATTGGAGGGCACGGCGAACAATCTTTCCGGTCGGGTTGCGCGGCAAGGCCTCGACCACGGTGATGGAACGTGGCACTTTGAATGGCGCCAACCCCTGTCGGCAGAACTGGCGAGCTTCCTTTTCATCGAAGGTACTGCCCTCAATGAGCTCAACAAACGCGACGGGGACCTCGCCACGTGACGGATCCGTCTGGCCAATGACGGCACAATCAAGCACAGCCGGGTGGCGATTCAGCACTTCTTCAATCTCCCGCGGGAAGACGTTCTCGCCTGAAATGATGAGCATCTCCTTGATCCTACCTGTGATGGACAAGAAGCCATTTTCATCCAGCCGCCCCATGTCACCAGTTCTGAAGTACCCCTGCTCGTCGAACGCGGCCTTGGTCGCCTCGGGCAACTTGAAGTACCCAGCCATGATGTTGTCGCCTTTGATTCGAATTTCCCCGTCCATGTTCGGACCGAGACGAGTGCCGTTTTCATCGACGATGATCTCCTCGACACCAGGAATCGGCTTGCCGACCGTGCCTCTTCGTTCTTCTTCGGCCAAGGTCAAGTTCGTCACCGGAGATGTTTCAGTCAATCCATACCCTTCGCAGATACGCACGTTGAATCGATCTCGGAATCCGTCATAGACGGCATCTGGCAACGGTTCGCCACCCGAGACGATGAAATGCAATGATGCGAAGTCTTCTGCCGACGCCTTCTTCGCCTGCAACAAGGCGTTGTACATCGACGGAATCGCCATGAATGCCGTCGGACGATGCGTCCGAAGCAGTTTGAGTATGTGCGTCACCTTGAACTGCGCCGTATAGATGACAGAAGCACCGATGGTCATCGGCAGCAAGGTGGTCACCGTCATGCCGAACGAATGAAACTGAGGCAGCACCCCGACAAAAGACATCTTCTTGTCGAAATGAGCGTGCGCAATGCACTGTTTGATGTTCGACGACAGGTTTCGGTTCGTCAGCATCACCCCCTTGGGGTAGCCGGAAGTTCCGGAGGTGTAGAGCAACACGGCGGTCGCATCGTCTGCCACACAGGCAAGCCGTCTGATGCGAGGAACGCGCTTCATGGGAAGATCTTCCATGCGAATGATCTCGACATCACCCGGCAAGTCGCCAAATCGATCCAGCATCGCCCCAGCCGTAATGACCACATCGAGCTCCGCATCCTTGATGATGTATTCGAGCTCATCCGGACTGAGGAGATAGTTCAGAGGAACGACCGTACGTCCAAGAAGCCAGACACCAGCCATGGCGGCCGGAACGGCTCCGGAAGTGGGAAGATAGACTCCGATTCGCTCCCGTTTGGATGCCTTGGCCACCGCAGTCGCCACGTGCTGAGCCGCGGCCCAGAGCATGATGCCCTTCCACGAGCGGTAATCATCGATGACAAAAGTACGCAACGGATGCATGAGCCATTTGCGAAGAATGGGACGGGCAATTTCCAAAGTAGCGTGACTCCGGCAAATGGTGACGCACTCCTGAGGCATGCCAGTGGCGTCCTGAACGCCATACATCCGATAGAGTGCCAATAAGGCGGCCTTGTGGATGCAGTGTATCGCACCCCTGCCCGATCGTCCCCGATGGAGCATGCTCATGCCTGAAATCCCACGCCGGCTCATTCGACTCGCGATCTGCCTCGCCTTCACGTGCACTGGGTGCCAGACCGCGAACACGACCAGCTTGAAGTCGGCAACTCATGACTATGACAACAATGCGCTGAGCCTGGCGAAGATGGAAGCTCAGAAAGTCTACGATCGCAATGACGACGACCGCTGGGAAGCTGCATGGATCAT
>JAQWRC010000310.1 GCA_029243925.1 Phycisphaerales bacterium | reverse complement strand
GCAATTCAGGCAGATGTTTGACTTGCCAACGTTGCTAGGCCGCTAGGGTACTGACTGCACTCAAGCTGAGTCTATCGGGCAATCGGTGGTTATTCGCGTGCGTTGAATCGATGCGATCTGTCATCTGCTACTCAAAAAGTGACGGGCGTGAAGAAGTGTGTGATGTACGTCGCTGCGACAACCAACGCAAAGGTGAGGACAACCCAGACACACTGCGCGGCGAAGGAGATCGATCCCATCTCATGGTTGCCATGATCCATTCCTGCCATGTCGTGATCCATCTTTGGCATGTCGTGATCCATTCCTGCCATGTCGTGATCCATCTTTGGCATATCGTTATCCATCTTCGACATGTCGTGGCCAGCATGACTCATGTCCATCGTGGGCTCGGTCGCGGCGTGCCCCATCTTCGGGGCAGCTGCGCCGTCAGCCCCGGGCAAGGTCATGCACCCATGCTTGAGTTTCTTGTGCACCAACCACGCGTTGATTGGGAATGCAAGAATGCCACCCGCGATCGAGGCGAGACTCATTCTGAACCAGAAGACCCACGCAGTTGGTTCCATGGAATCCGGCCACACCGCTGCGAGCAAGACCATCGTGGGGATCATGCCGGCCATCACGAAGTTCATCGACACGGCTTCGGCAAAAAAGGTCTTGCGAACAGCCATGAAGTAGTTGCCATTGAACATCTTGATCATCATCAGTGCTTGGAAGATGAACAATCCGCAGATAAATCCTGCGGCATATTCGATGACGATGTCCCAGCCGTTGGTGATGGCAAATGCCGGAACAATTGAAGCGGCAATGATGATGCCGGTGGCGTCTCCAGCAAGGCAGTGCACTTCACTATTGATCCCCTGCTTCCACCACGCCTTGGTGGCCGCATCGTGGCCGCCCTTGAATGGACGCCTGCAGGCATACAGGTAGGCGATCAAGCCAATCGGGCCGGTGTAACACACCACGAGAAACCATGCCAACTTTTGAACCCAGCTGACTGGCGAGTTCCCTACGAGATCAATAACCAGGAGCAGCAAGGAAACGCCCGTCAGCACAAACCAAATCAGCATGGCACCATCAAGCATGAGTTACTCGCCTTGTCCGTTCGGGACCAGTTCATCGACCAGTTCATTCATTGGAATCGCGACATTGGCAGCAGCCTGCCAGGCTTTGCGATAGGAAGAACCAAAGTTGTTGAGCAACACCTGGGATTTGGTCCTGAGGATCCCATTCGCTCCTGTGGATGGCGCCGCATTGATCGCATCCCTGGCGGCAACCAATGCGGATTTGTCGCCACGAAGGAATGCCGCCGTAGCATCCATATACGCCGTGTAATCCGCCTGGGATCCGCCGGTAAGGTCGTGAGACTTCGCTTCGGTGATTGCCTGAAGCGCTTCGCTTGTCTTACCCGCACACCCAAGCATTTGTCCTCGGTGGAAAGTATATCAGTTAGGGAATTGAACTCTGACAACAACGCCCTGGGCTGCGTAGTAATCAACAAACTGGAGTATATCAGATAGGGAATTGAACTCTG
>JAQWRC010000305.1 GCA_029243925.1 Phycisphaerales bacterium | reverse complement strand
CTGATCCGTGAGCTGGAATACGCTCCGGATGAAACACATCGACGCCAGATGGATGCCGCCGAAGCGCTGCTGCAGGATCTGCATCCGGATCGCCTCTATCCAGAAGACTTCATCGTCTATCGCATCACGTCGTATCGATCGGACCGTCCTGGTCCACGTACCGCTGTGGTTGGAGCAGCGTTGCGTGGAGATCTTGTCAATTTCATTCAGAGATTGAGTTGGGATCTTGATTTGCAGTCGGAGCAGGCGCGTGGCGAGGCAATTGAAATGGATGTGTTGGCGGACCGCCTGGGCGTTTCGCGTCGGACGCTGCAGCGTTGCCGGCGGGATGGATTGGTCATGCACTGGATCCGTGACGGATCAGGTCGGCGGCGGCTGAGTTGTTTTTCAGATGCGATTGATCGCTTTCTTGCCGAACATGGTGATCGGATTGCAGCTGCTTCAAGCATGCGGCGGATGGATGTTGATGAATGCAACGGATTGATCGATGCCGCCAGAGATGCCGTTGCATCCGATCCCGGTTTGTCGCTGAATCAAGTGGCGGTGCGTCTTGCGGTGCAGGTGGGGCGTGGACACGAAACAGTCCGTCGCCTGCTGCGTCGAGTTGATGCAGCCGCAGCCGAACCCCTATTCAGCGGACACGGGCCCTTGAGCGATCGGGATGTCATGCTGGCCATGCGAGCGCGACAGCGAGGTGTTTCCATGCAGCGAATCGCTACCCATTTCTGCAGGAGTGAAGATGCATTGCATCGCGCCGTGCGTCGTACGCGCCGAAGGTGGCTCTCCGGTCTCATGATGCCGCTGGAATGTGGTCGTGGTTCGTTGAGCATGCCAGGCAGCGGTGAAGACCTTCCGCACGTCGCACAATTCGGTGAGGAGCTGCCGAAGTATTCCGCTGATGAACGTGCGCTGAAATGTGATCTGGATTCGTATGGTCTGCTGCTCCACCGGGCTGCTGACGGGCTCGCGTCGATGGAGGCTGCGCCGACGACTGCTTCGCTTGATGCGGTGGAGACCGATGTGCGATGGGCAATGATGCTTCGCCTGCGTGCGATCTTGAGATGCTGGCCTTTGGCAGTTGAGTCAATCGAGCATCACGTGCAGCAGAAGATCACGGCGCTGCCGATCGATCAGAGATCACCGTTGCTGCAACTGGCAGTTGAGACCATCACTGCTGAACTCGACCGCAGTGGGGCACAGCATGCCGATTCGCTTTCGGCGTCGATTTCGGCGGAGTTGACTGGCGAGCTGGAACGGCTGCAGGTCGTTCCACGTCCTGGCCGCGCGTCCGCCCGAACTCGATCCTCGCACGATCTCTTTGCATCCATCATGCGATCCAACATGGCCTGGCCGCATCTCGTGTTTGCCGCAGAGCGTGTGAAGGCTGTACGGGGCATGGCTCCGGATGATGTGATTCGGATCGAACGTCGACATGGCCTTGATGGCACGTGCCCATGGACGTTGCAGCAGCTGGCTGCATCCGAGGGAACGACCGCCTCCGTCATAGCACGCAGATTGGGCAGATTCCTCTGGTAGCAGCTGGCCCAGAAAAGAACGAACCCCGAGGCCGAAGCCTCGAGGTTCGAATGATTCGGCATGTCTGCACGGATCAACGCTTTGAGAACTGGAATCGCTTTCGTGCTCCGGGCTGTCCGGGCTTCTTGCGTTCCACTTTTCGCGGATCACGTGTGAGGTAACCATTGAGTCTGAGCGTCGGTTCGAGGCCGACGTCGTAGTTGCGAATCGCTCGGCCAAGGCCAAGGATGATGGCTCCGGCCTGACCGGTGTATCCGCCACCCTTGACGGAGACGTGAATATCAAGTGCTCCGCCCATGTTCGTCTTCTCCAACACATTCTGGAGATCGTTGCGGTCCCGCTCTTCGTTGAAGAACTCCGTCATGGCCTTGTCGTTGACGGTGAAGTTGCCATCGCCTGGCTTGATGCGGACACGAGCAACAGCTGCCTTGCGACGACCCGTTCCTCTCCACCATCCCTGTGCATCGGGAGGAAGCGATGTTTTGGCTTCAACCACAGGTTCGGCAGCAGGGGCGGGGACCTCGGCTATGACCGGAGCAGTTTCAACTGCAGGGGCTGCTTCTTCAACCGCCGGTGCTGCTTCCGCAGGCGTTTCGGCTGAGGGTTCTTCCGGAGTTGTGTTCTGTGCTGCTTCGTCGGTCATGGGTGTGTATCTATCGTTGTTGTAGTCGTGGTCAGAGGGTCAGGGACTGCATGCCTTGGACACCGAGATCGTGGTCGGGCCCTGCATACACCTTGAGTTTCTTGATCATTGCGTAGCCAAGGGGACCCTTGGGCAGCATGCCCTTGAC
>JAQWRC010000301.1 GCA_029243925.1 Phycisphaerales bacterium | reverse complement strand
CCATGATGTCGACCATCGGGATCGTGATGTACTGCTCATCCCAACGGGGCGGCGAATCCATCACAGAGGTGCCGTATCGCAACCCAAGAAAGACCAGAAGCATGGCCACCAGTCCAACGAACGCCCAGGTGCGCGACACAGGATCAGAGTGTGCAGGCACTGTCATGTGGATACCACCTGCCGATGAACCATCACAGCCCGAGAGAAACAACGGTGCAAGGCGTCATACACAGACCGCGATGCCACCCCGATCTGCTCCAGCATGGGCTGAAGCGATGCAACACGTTGGGGCCGGAGCCGAGTGAATGGAGAGAGGTCTGAACTCATGATGAATCGGTACTGGTCCCCATCTATCGGCCTTGTGCGGCAACCGGCCGCATGTTTCAAAGCAGATCCGCAAGGACCGTATCAGCCAGCAATACCCCCTCAGTGCTGAATCTGATCCCCCCATCATGCCGCTCCAACAAGCCGCCATCAATATGGCGATCAATCGCAGCTCGACGCCGCAGCCCATGTTGCCCCTGAAGCAGCAATGATTCGAGACGGTCTTCGGTCATGCCTGACAGCACGCGAAGGCCCAGCATGAACGCTTCGCCCACACGACCATCAGGATCAAGCGACTCGACCATGGAGGCAGCCGAAAGCCCATCACCGTCGACATAGGTTCCAAGTCGCGGCTCATTCTTCCACCGAACACCATCAACATGTCCTGATGCTCCCGGACCAATCGGCCACCAGTTTCGATTCTCCCAGTAGATCAGGTTGTGTTGACAATACCGGCCAGCTCGAGCCCAGTTGCTGATCTCATATTGCTCATACCCCTGCTGGGCAAGCATGTCACGAGCCGTGCAGTGCATGCGGGCTTCAGTTGATTCCTGAACTGGAGTAACCAGCCCACGGTCGCGCCGACGCGTCAACGGCGTGCCCGCTTCGTACACAAGGCCGTAGCAACTGAGATGATCAAGACCCAAGTCGACGGCACGCTGCAGATCGGTCGTCCATTGCGCAAGTGTCTGACCGGGTATCGCGTAGATCAGATCGATACTGAAGTGTTCAATGCCTGCAGAACGAATGCATGCAATGCTTCGCTCGACGTTGTCGGGGTCATGCTGTCGCTCCAACGCCTTGAGCAGTGCAGGATCAAAACTCTGCGCACCAAGACTGATGCGATTGACTCCACCCTCGGCAAGGACCGTTGCACGCTCGGCCGTTACGGTTTCCGGATTGGCTTCAACCGTCCATTCAACCCCATCAGCCAATGGCAGAGCACGCTGTATGGCGTCCAGAAGCCGAGCCAGTTCATCAGGGGGGAGGAGGGTTGGGGTTCCACCGCCCAAAAAGACAGTGTGGACCTCACCCTGGAGCTTTGAAGCGATTGTCCACAATTCATCCACAGCCCTGTCCACATATCCAGGTACAGCATCTTCCCTGCCCGCAAGGGTGAAAAAGTCACAGTAATGACAGCGATGCTGGCAGAATGGGACGTGCACATAGAGGCCATCCACATGAAATGACGGGGGCAGAAGGTCACCAATGCCCTCCCGACGGATCCCCGGCGTGGCAACAGGCTCACCAGTAAAATGAGGGGTGTGTTGAGGGAGTTCCATGCCAGTGAGTCCAATCTCTCAAGTGGGAGATACCCCGTGCTCATATGCCTACATGGTACGCCCTGCTGGAGGATGAGCCTATGGGATACAACCTGATCATGGAGACGGAAGGTGGCCCAGATCGCCATTTTGCTGTCCGTGAGGGCCGAAATCTCATTGGCCGCGGGCTCCGCTGCGATGTGAGGATCAG
>JAQWRC010000273.1 GCA_029243925.1 Phycisphaerales bacterium | reverse complement strand
GTTCTTCGTCTCCAATGCAGTCAGCTCGGCAGGAGTCAAGGCATCGGCGTGCTTTGAGCACGGCGGTCCCGCCACCGGGCAGAACGCCTTCTTCGACGGCGGCGCGGCAGGCATGCAATGCATCCTCGACACGGGCCTTCTTCTCTTGCATTTCCACTTCCGTTGCGGCGCCGACATTGATCTGTGCAACACCACCGGCAAGTTTTGCCAGTCGCTCCTGCAGTTTCTCGACGTCATAGTCAGAGGTGGACTGATCGATTTGCGACCGAATGAGATCAATCCGGCCGGTGATGTCCTCGGTGCTACCGGCACCTTCGATGATCGTTGTGGCATCTTTGTCGACGGTGATCTTCTTGGCTCGGCCAAGATCAGTGATCTCAATGGCATCGAGTTGCATGCCAAGTTCCTCCATGACCGGCTGGCCACCGGTGAGGACGGCAATGTCCTGGAGCATGGATTTGCGTCGATCGCCAAAGCCAGGAGCCTTGACGGCGGCGACTTTCAACACACCGCGGAGCCGATTGACGACCAAGGTTGCCAACGCTTCGCCATCGACATCCTCGGCGACGATGAGCAGGCTTTTGCCGGCTTCGGCAACCTTGCCGAGCACGGGGAGCAGATCCTTGGCATTGCTGATCTTCTTTTCATGGATGAGCACGAAACAATCTTCGAGCGTGCAGTCCATGGTTGCTGGATCAGTGACGAAGTGCGGGCTGAGGTATCCCTTGTCAAACTGCATGCCTTCGACGAGTTCGACATTCGTTTCGAGGCTGGATCCTTCTTCAACAGTGATGACGCCATCCTTGCCGACCTTGTCCATCGCCTGCGCGATGATGTCGCCGATCGAGGAGTCCTGATTCGCTGCGCACGTGCCGACCTGTGCGATTTCGCTTGAGCTTTCCACGGGCTTGGAGAGCGAATGCAGTTCAGCCGTGATGGCGGCGATGGCCTTGTCGATGCCACGTTTCACCTGATTGGCGTTGGCGCCTGCGGTAATGTTCTTGAGCCCCTCAGTGAAGATCGATTCCGCGTAGACCGTCGCGGTTGTGGTTCCGTCGCCGGCATCCTTCGATGACTTCGCGGCGACTTCCTTCACCATTTGGGCGCCCATGTTCTCGTAGGGATCCTCAAGTTCGATTTCCTTGGCGACGGTCACGCCGTCCTTGGTCACCGTGGGTGCGCCGAAGGATTTCTCCAGAATGACGACGCGTCCTGATGGGCCAAGCGTTGTCTTGACGGCTTTGGCGAGTTTTTGGATTCCGCGGAGCATGCGCTCCCGGGCGTCGATGTCGTAGGCAATTTGTTTTGCAGTCATGGTGTGCTTCCTTCTTCCTGGCTCTTGTATCAGAGCGTGGCGGTTCTGTTCGTGTGTTGGATCCGGTCGATGATCGGCTCATTGGAGATTGCTTCATCGCCACGAGCCTGCCACATGGCGGAGACATGGCTGGCATCGAACCAGATGTAGTTTTGTTTGGTCGTCACGCGAATGCCGTTGGCGCTTCGCAGCGTCTCGACATCGATGACATTCCGAAGTTCAATCGGGTTGTCTTCGCCCCAGAGGATCAGGTCGAGCTCCTTTTGAGTGCCCTTCATTTCCTCAAGGATGGTGAGAATCGGTCCACGTTCCATGTCGTGTTCCCTTGTGTGAGCGGATATCAGTCGATGATGCCGAGAATGTCGTTTTCGGTCATGATGAGGAACTCGTCGCCCTCGATCTTGATTTCCGTACCTGCGTATGACGAGAAGATCACGCGATCACCGGTCTTGACGGTGAAGGGCATGTACTCGCCGCTGTTCTTGTTGAGGATGCCCTTTCCAGTGGCGACGATTTCGCCTTCCTTCGGGGTGTCCTTCGCTGATTCCGGCAGAAAGATGCCCGAGTCGGTCTTGTCCTGCGCTTGAGCGCGCTTGACGATCAGTTTGTCACCAAGTGGTTTAACGTTCATGATTCCTGTCTCCTCTGGGACCGGGAGTGTCCGGTCGCGATTTCCTGTGCCATGCCGGGCCAGACGTCCTGGTAATGTCGTTTCAGAATGCGACGTAGAACTTCGAGCATGGATTCGAGTTGAAGTGGACGGTCAAGGACGGCGAAGGCGCCGTCACGAAGTGATTGGGAGAGACCACGTGCGTATTCACGGGTGCTGGGTTGCGGTGGGCGTACGACGATCGTTGGAGGTGCCGGATCCAGGCGTCTGAGCAACTGGAGTACGCGGAGGCCCTCTTCCGTCCTCGACATTGGTCGGGCTCGCCCGACGTGTTCGGCTTTATGGGGCATTTCCAGATCCACGACTGCGATATGAACGTGCCGCTCTCGAATCAGTGTTTCAGCTTCTTCGCCGGAATCAGCCTGCATCGCATTGATGCCCATCGGCTTCAGCAGATGCGGCAGCTGCTCGACGGCGGGGCGTTCTCGCCAGCCTCCATAGGTCAGCAGCAGGTTGAGGCGGGGTTCGCCGCCCTTGGTGCCGCTTTCAGGATTGGATCCGTTGGTGTACAAGCCGTGTCCTCGAGCCGCCACACGGCGACATCCCATCTTCCGCAAGGAGCGTGCCGCTTGAGGACGACATGATTCAGGGCAGATAGGCCCTGAGGGGCCCATGAAGGCGGCGATTGTCAGTGCTGATGGCCAGTGGCTCGTCGAAGAGGCGATCAACTCCTTGAAATCTGCCATATTGGCGGGAGTGATCTGCACTTGAACCGTCCGCGTGCAGGAGCCATACTTCGCCACTCAGGCCTGAATCTCTTCTTTCACTTGGAGTCGCGTACATGGAAGCCAATATCCCGTGGGTCACCGTCAATGAAGTTCTGGGTGGGCCGGGCTCGACCGGATCGATTCGCGTTGGTGACCATGTCACCCTGAAAGGGTGGATCAGGACGCGTCGTGATTCGAAGGCCGGCCTTTCATTTTTGCAGGTGCATGATGGTTCCTGTTTTGATGCGGTGCAGGTCGTCGTGACTTCGGATGTGCCCAACTATGCCGAGGACGTGCAGCGGCTGACCAGTGGTTGCTCGGTTGAGCTCACTGGACTGGTCGCCGAGTCGAAGGGCAAGGGGCAGTCTGTTG
>JAQWRC010000270.1 GCA_029243925.1 Phycisphaerales bacterium | reverse complement strand
GCTGTACCGCAATCTCGGTGACGGCACATTCGCCGACGTAACGGCCTCGGCCGGAGTCGGCGGCGATGCCTTCTCAGCCTGCGCGGAATTCGCGGACATTGATCTCGACGGGGATCTCGATCTGTTCGTCACAAACTATCTGGACTGGACCACGGAAACGGAGAAGCCCTGCTACTCCGAGCAGAACCGACGCGACTACTGCAACCCAGCATCCTACGACGCGCCGATCGCCGATGTCCTGTACCGCAATGAGGGTGATGGCACCTTCGTTGACATCAGCGAGGCATCAGGCATTGGCGCCGTATCTGGAACTGGACTTGGCGTGGCCATCGCCTGCATCGACGACGATGATTGGCCCGACATCATCGTCGGCAACGACGGCATGGATGATCGACTGTGGATCAATCAAGGTGACGGCACGTTCATCGAACGCGGCATGGAACTGGGCTGCGCCGTGGACAACTCCGGCACGCCGAAGGCCAGCATGGGCGTTGAACTCTTCGATGTTGATGATGACGGGGATCTCGACCTGCTGGTGACGACCCTCTTCAAGGAAACCGATTCGTTCTTCCTGAACGAGAACGGTGTGTTCGTCGATGCCACGGCTCGGTTCGGGCTCGCTGCCGACACCCGATCATTCACGCGATGGGGACTGTCCTCGGTGGATCTGGACAACGACGGCGCGGAGGAACTGTACGAGGCGACCGGACGCGTACGGTGGCAATCAGACACTTGGAGCGAGGACGACTGGCTGGCCGAACCGAACCTGCTGTTCACCCGAAACGATCGGGGCCGCTTCGTACCCGTACCCGATGCGGGCATGCGCACACCGGTGATCGCCACCGCCCATGGCGTCGCATCAGGCGACATTGACGGGGACGGCGGCATGGATCTGGTCGTGGTCAACAAGGATGCGCAGGTCAACGTGCTCCGCAACGTGGTCGCGGACCGGAGCAATGCGGTCATCCTGGACGTGCGCACGGCCGCCGGCGCACCGGCGATCGGCGCTCGAGCCGATCTCGTGCTGCAGGATGGACGTACGATCACACGCACGGTACGAAGTGGACGGGGCTACGCCTCTGCAAGTGATCCGCGAATTCATGTTGGTGTCGGCAGTGACGGCGGCGTGTCATCCGTGACGATTCGGTGGCCGACCGGGGAGACCGCGTCATTCGAGACGCTGCCCACCGGCACCGTACACGTGCTCAAGCCTACTCTGCCTTCTGGTGATTGATCCATTCATCTGCAGACATGTCCTGCACGACCGCCTGTTCAAGCACCGCACTGACCGCTAAACGCTCCAGCACTCGCTGCATGACAGTCTGAATCTGCCCATTTGCCAACAGTTCCTTCCGCAGGTCTTCAGGACGTCGGCCCTGCTGCGCGGCCAATCGCGCGATTTCTGCAATAAGTTCATCCTCTTGCGTCAGCACATTCAGGTGCTTGCAGAGCAGTGCGATGAGGGATCGACGGTTCGCCAATCTCGTGGCGACCTGCCGGATGCGATCCGTATCCTGCTCCAATCTGCGCTGGATGTCCGCCTCCGAAGCTCCTTTGGCCTTCATCTGGCCAGCCGCGTTGGTCGACACATTCCCGATCATCATTTCAATGGCAAGATCCGGGACCGGCACATCAGCGGCCGCCAGCAACTGATCAATGACCTGGGTCAGCAATACCGATTCCTGATCAGCCGCCACTGCTCCAGCCAAAGCGGTTCGAATCTGCTGACGCAGGATCGCTTCGCTCGGGCTGCCGTACATCTCGACAATGGCCTCGGCGGTCGTAGGCTCGATGCGAGCGGCGGTGTTCACGGTGATGTGGAGTGTGATCTCCTGGCCCCGCAATGTCGGATCAAAGAACGTCTCAGGTGCGGTGGCCGTGATTGAGAAGGCCGCCCCGATGGAACGTCCGATCAGTTGAGATGAAAAATCCGGAGCCGGTATGTCGAAGACTACAGCCGTGCCATCGGCTTCAGGCAACCGAAGCGATGACTGAGATTGCTGGTACAGCGGGTCCTCACTGCCTTCAGCTGACACCGTGATGGAACATTCGATCTCATCGCCTGCTTGCAACGCCTCGTCGGCTCCCAGTTCCATCCGCGTGCCCTCGTTCCGCCTCTGCTCGAGCATTTCCCCATCGACCATCGCATCGGTGATCTCCCGGACTGGGCGAATGAATGTGAGCGAAGACAGCTCGGGCCATTCCACCTCGGGGCTGTCGTCGATGTCGATGGTGATGACGAAAGGTTGTTCAAGCCGGAATGCAGGTTGCGGAGCGTCCTTGGCAAACACCGCGCCCCAAATTGGCTTGAGCTCAAACCGCTCGATACAGGTCTCGATGCACAGCGCGGCAAGCCGCTGCTGTACAGCCCCAGTGCTAGAATCCATGCCCGACTTCTTGAGCTTCTTGTGAAAGCGTTTCGCCTGTCTCGCCGGAACAGTTATGACCACCCGGCGTGCAACTGGAGACAAATGGGTGGACTCCATTCCGATATCAGCGGAATCAATGGGGTTGTTGTCACTCATGAGGCTGAACTCCGGGACGTAAGACGAGCGATCAAGGACACGATCCTATCAGACCGGATTGATGCTGGTAGTCAGCACGCCGTCAATGGTATCATGGTGCTCATGGAGAAACTCGAAGCCACCATGGCGCAGATTGAGCAGCTGGCGAAGCGAAAACTCTACGCGCTTGCGGTAGAACAAACGCTTGATGCCATTGAATCAGCGCCTGGCAACATCGACTTGAAGGTCAACCTGGCCCAGATCTACTATCAGGCTCAGGTCTACATCTCAGCCGTCGGTGCCATTCAGGACGTCCTAAGACATGTACCCGATAGCCCAGAACTGCTCCATCGAGCTGCCCTCTACGCTATAACCGTGGGTATGGCGGATTGGGAGCTGGAAGTGGCGACGCAATCCGTATCACTGCCGGGATCGAAATCCGTGACGTGGCAGTTGATCGCCAACATTCATGAAAAATCGGGAGATGATGAACTCGCCGCCGAAGCATTGTCACACGTGCCCGATGATGACGAGCACTACGAAGTCAATTGCGCTACCGAAGCGAGGATTCTGTACTCGCGGAAGCAGTATTCCGAATCGATCGACATCCTCAAGCAGTACTTCGAATGGGCGGAGAAGCGATCGACGGCCAAGGAACTGACCTCCAACAACCAGTACATCGATAACTGGTTCCTACTCGTCAAGATCTACAACAAGATCGGTGAGTACGATCTGGCGTGGGAGTCGGCGACCCAAGCCCATGAACGAGCCGGACAGCGGTGGGACCAGGCCAAGTTCGACAGGCAGAGTGAGCACATCCGAGCCACCTTCTCCAAGGAGAACCTGCGAGCGCTGGCCCACTCCGAAGCACCGTACGAACAGCCCGTCTTCATCGTAGGCAACGCCCGCAGCGGCACGAGTCTGCTCGAACAGATTCTCAGCATGCATCCTGACGTTGGCAACGGCGGCGAACTCATCGTGACCGGCACCATCCAACGAAGCATGCCCCAGGCCATGGACTCATTCAACCCGTATCCCGACTGCATCTACGACATGCGGGTCGAGGACGCCAACGCCTTCGCCATGCAGTACCAGAATGCGACGGATTGGTTCTCCACCGGCAAGAAGCGGGTGACCAACAAGGCGATGGGACTGCAGTCTCAAGTGGGCTTGCTGTCACTCATACTGCCGAAGTCACGAGCCATCATGCTGCACCGGCATCCTCTGGACAATTGCCTCTCGTGCTTCACGACGAATCTGGTGCACTCGGGCCATGGCTACACCAAGACGATCGAGACGCTTGGCCAAACATGGCTGACCCGGCGAGCCATGCAGGACTTCTGGACCGAAGTGGTCGAAATTCCAGTGATGGATCTGCACTATGACGAACTGGTGGTCAATCAGGAGCACGAGACGCGACGGCTCATCGAGTTCCTTGATCTGCCTTGGAACGATGAGTGCCTCAACTTCCACAAGTCCCGACGCGTTGCAGCGACGATCAGCTACGACCAGGTCAACCAGAAGATGTACACATCGTCATCTGGACGGTGGAAGAACTACGAGAAGCATCTTGGACCCTTGATCGACATCGTCGGCGACTACATCTAACCCTCGCAACGCAAGCACGGGCGGCGAATGTTCTCGCAAGGAGGTATGCTGCCATGCATGGCCGGTTCCTCCCACGCCTTCCAGGCTCCACGCGGCACGCGTGACTTCCATCCAGACGAGATGGCAGTGCGGCTGCACATCGAGCAGGCATGGCGAACCGCCTCCATCAACCACGGCTTCGATGAAATCGAAGGGCCGACCTTCGAACACCTCGAGCTCTATACCAGCAAGTCGGGACCGGGCATCGTCAGCGAGCTCTTTTCGTTCCGCCGCAGCGGCGGGGAGACGGACTTCGCACTCCGACCGGAGTTCACTCCCACGCTTGCGCGGATGGCCGCCGCCCTCGGGCGCGGTCTGCCCGTCCCGACCCGCTGGTTCTCCATGCCCATGCACTACCGCGCCGAACGACCGCAACGCGGTCGACTCCGCGAGTTCCGACAGTGGAACATCGATGTCATCGGCATCGACGGACCCGATGGTGACGCCGAGACGATCGCCGTTGCATTGGCTGCCCTCCAAGCACTCGGACTCGATGCATCTGGCATCCGCGTCAAGATCAGTCACCGCGCCGTCGTCAGCCGACTGTTGACCGACCTGGGTGTATCCCCGGAACACATGGCCGATGCTCAGGATCTGCTGGACAAGCGCGATCGAATCGAAACCGCGGCGTTCGCTGAGAAGGCGGCTGCCCTCGGACTGGCCGATGACGCCATCGAGCGATTCGCCGCCCTCGGTGCCGAGCCGGTCGCCGCATCAACAGATCCATCCACCCTGGCCGACCAGTTTGATGTGCCGGCCGAAGCCATGGCCGAACTGACCGAACTGCGGCATGAACTGGAACGCCGAGGCGTGCTCGACTTCTGTGAGTGGGACTTCTCGATCGTCCGCGGCCTCGCCTACTACACCGGTACCGTCTGGGAAATCCACGAAGCCTCCGGCAGCGAACGGGCCATCGCCGGCGGCGGGCGCTACGACACGCTCATCGAAAGCTACGGCGGCCCATCGGTGTCGGCATGTGGTTTCGGCATGGGCGATGTGGTACTCGAACTTGTCCTGCGTGACCGAGAGCTCATCTCCGACGCAATGGCGCTCATGCCACGCCCAGATGCATTCGTCGTCTCCATTGGTGGCGATGACACCAATCATGCGGTTGTCCCATTGCTCGCCAAACTTCGCGGAGCTGGGCTGCACGCCCGCACCACTTCCAAGACCACCAGCAACCTCGGCAAACTGCTCAAGGATGCCGGCAAGTGCAATGCACGACATGCCGTCATTCTCGGTGACGAACTGGCCGACGGGAACGTCGTGGTCAAGGATTTCGATGCCGGGGAGCAGGCCACCGTACCGCTGGATGATCTCATTGAACATCTGGCGGACTCCGGTCGCCAATGAGCATGCTGCTGATCACTGCCGTTGATGCCG
>JAQWRC010000269.1 GCA_029243925.1 Phycisphaerales bacterium | reverse complement strand
TTCACTGCTTGCTGCTCAGGATGCGGAGGAGGCGAACCAACACGATGCGCTGATCACAGCACTGCATGTCATCGCTGAAACCATTGCCGATATGACGATGGAACTTGTCCGCATGGAGGAACGCTGCAGCCATGCGGTGTTCTATCATCGAGTCCGCCCGTTTCTCACCGGTTGGGCCGAACCAGGCTTGATCTACGAGGGCGTCAGTCGGGATCCAGTCGTTCTGCACGGCGGCAGTGCCGCGCAGTCCTCACTGCTCAACGCGCTCGATGCCGCACTGGATGTGCCACATGAGCACCCAGGCACCAGACCATTTCTGCAAGCCATGCGAAAGTACATGCCGCCACGTCACCGGAAGTTCATAGAACATCTGGAGGCGGGCCCATCGGTCCGAGAGGCTTCTGCCGACAACGCGAACACTCGAGCAGCATTTGATCGATGCATCGATGCGCTGGTTCATTTCCGCAAGACGCACCAGGAGATCACCATGCGATACATCACTCAACAAGCTCCAAGCACCGATCAGGCCATCGGCACGGGGGGCACTGAGTATGCCGACTTCCTTCGGCGTACTCGATTGGAAACATCGCAACGACGTCTGGACTAGGATCAGCACATGATGCGATACGTGATGACATTCCCGTTGATGCTGTGCCTTCCTGCTCTGGCCGAGTTCACCCTCCATCGCCACGATGATGGCAGGTCAACACTGCTGGAAAATGACTCGCCGGTACTCGTCTACAACTGGGGAGATCAACTCCGGGACGGACTGCCTGAAGATCGCACGAGATCGTGCTACATCCACCCACTGCACGGCCTTGATGGCGAAATCCTGACCGACGACTTTCCAAAGGATCATCTGCACCATCGTGGAGTTTCCATGATGTGGCCACAGATGAAGGTCGGCACCCAATCTGTCGATCACTGGCATATCGACGGCATTCGAACGATCAATCGCTCGCTCGAAATCACGAATGACAATGGACGGGCGGAACTGACCGCCTTGAACGACTGGGTGCTCGACGACGGCACGATTGCGGCGCAAGAACACACGGCCTACTTGGTTTCACCTGCAGACGCGGTCAGTCGGACCATCGATGTCACCGCAACGATCACCGCCGGCGCACAGCCCATCACGCTTCGTGGAGCAGCATTGCCCAAGGGGTATGGCGGACACATGATTCGCTTGGCACCGCGAACTGGGGAAGTCATTACGACCGATCGCGGCGAGCACACCCGCGACAGTGACCGGCTTCCATTTCGCTGGACTGATTATTCGGCGACCTTCGCTGGCGCAGCACGCGAATCTGGCGTCGCACTGTTTCCACACCCCGGGTACCCGGATTACGCCCCAAGTTGGCAACTCCGCCCGTACGGCATCCTCTCCATGTCCTGGCCCGGCAGTTGGCCCTACGTACTCCAACCGCACGCTTCCATCACGCTCTCATACCGGATGTTGATCCATCGTGGCGATGTGGCATCGGCGGACGTCGCCGGCGCGTGGCGTGAGTACATGGATGAGCCGGCACAAAATCGAATGACGCCAACTGATGATCGGATCGAGCTGTTCGATGACGAACTCGATTTCTGGACGACGATCGGCACGGCATCCTATGAGTACAGCAATGGGATCCTTCGCGGCCATGGGAATGAGCCACGCAATTCGTTTCTCGTTGGGCCTGAGATTGCTGACTTTGAATTTGAGACCGAGTTCAAGGTTGAGCCCGGCAGCAACTCCGGCATTCAGATTCGCAGTGCTGTCACGGATGCATCCGATGCCGTGCGCGGATACCAGATCGAGATCGATCCCTCCGAGCGGGCATGGACCGGCGGACTCTACGATGAACTTCGACGGGGATGGCTTGAGCCGCTGGATCATGATCCGATTGCTCGAGGCGCATTGATGCAGAATCGTTGGAACCATCTGCGCATCATTGCCGAGGGGCCGCATCTGCGAACATGGGTCAATGGAATCCCCTGTACGGATGCATACGACGCGACGGACCTCACAGGCATCTTGGCCCTTCAGGTCCATGGTGGCCAGTGTGATATCAGCTGGAAGAACGCCGCCTTGACCCACCTTGGGCGACATGAGTGGAAGCCACTCTGGGACGGCCACACACTCGAAGGATGGCATCCCAGTGGCGGAGGCGACTGGACGATCGAAGATGGCGTGCTCATCGGACGACAGATCGCCGACGACCCAACGCACGGCCACCTCTTTTCTGCAGATGCACATGCAAACTTCACCGTGCGCCTGAAGTTCATGTCACCCAGTGGCAACAGCGGCTTCTATTTCCATGCAAAGAAGGAAGAGCAAGGCGTAGGCATCAGCGGCTTCCAAGCTGAAATCGACGGGCGATCAGGCAAAACTGGCGGGCTCTATGAAACAGGCGGCCGGCAGTGGGTCGTGCCTGCACCCGCTGAGGCATCCACCTTTGAAGACCCCTACCGTCCCGGTGAATGGAACACGATGATTGTGACTGCTGCAGGCCCTCGCATCATTGTTCATGTGAATGGCCGCAAAACTGCGGACATCATCGATCCAGAGGGCAGACCCGCCGGACCATTCGCCCTGCAGCTCCATGGCAATGAGAACATGGAACTCCACGTCAAATCGATTGATCTGCTGCAACCAGAGCCGGGGACGGTGCATGCCGATGGCATGCGACCAAACGCGCCGTGAGCAATGCTGCGGCTGTGCGCACAACGACGCCCGTGGGCTGAAGCGTCGATTCGAACAATCATGGGTCGAAGACGGCGAGTGCAGCCAGCGGGCGTCGTACTGGTGATCTACGCATCATGGCGCAGATGTGATTCATGGCGTGTCTCAAGCCACACGCAGGACCTTGTCAAGATGAACCGATCGAAACAACCAGTCCATATGTGCATTCAGTCCCGTGATCACGGTCGCCCCTCCCCGAAGCTCCATAAGATTGTTCAGCTCCAGGCAGAGGCTCAGGCAGGTACTTCCTGCCTGCTTGACCTGTGAAAAATCGATGGAGAGATGGTCGCACTCTGGGCTGGAATCAAGTCGCTGCTTGATTTCATCGGTGATTCCCGCAGCGAGTTCATCATCGATCTGTGAGTCGCATACATGTACAAACAGGCTTGTGCCCATACGGCGAAAGTGGCAATGGAGTTTTTTGAGCTTCTGCATGAGGGTGTTCCTTAGATCAGGGGTTACGATCACGATTGGTTCTTCACCCCCATCTATGCGCGCTGGCGAATGCCATGTGCTGCCGTCAACGTGTTTTTTCATTTTGCGATCCACACAAACCAAATACGCGTCAAGAAGCCCCGGCCGTGGGACCGGGGCTTCCGATAGAAAGAACGTGTACACGTTCCATGTGGTCATCGCCGTGTGAGATTCAATCTTGTGCCGCCAGATGCAACTCCATGCCAAGCGTGTCACAGGACATCAGGACCAGTGTGTTGTGCCCGGAAGTCTCTGCAGCCGAGAGGGCGACCCGCGGCTCATCTGATGGATTCGCCGTCTTCTGTGAAGTGCATCCAGTTCCAAGGGTCAGGGCGGTCGTTGCCAGAAGCAGCGTGAGGGTGGTCTTGAGGGTCTTCATGGGGCATCCAGGGGTTCACTAGGGGGTCATTTGGGAGGGGTTCAATCGTCTTCACCCCCATCTATGGACCTCCTCTTGGCCCGTGTGAAGCAATCTCCTTAATTTCCTGCACACAGGAAAACCCCTCTGCTCGCCCTCTCAGGGCGGATCTGGTACAAGAGAGCCATGACTGATTCCAGCGGCTTTAAAGCCCCGGAAATTGAACTGGTTGTGGCCGATGGCCCAAAGATGGATCCCATCCGAATTCAGGTGGATGGGCCGAAGACCATCGGACGGTCTCGAGAAAATGACCTGACCCTCTCTGACCCTGGGGTGTCTCGCATTCATGCCACCCTTGATCTGTCCGAGGGACGAGTTCAGATTGCGGACAGCGGCAGCCGAGGCGGCACCTATCTCAATATGGTCCGTGTCGATGCCAATCAGCCCGAGGTGCTCTGCAACCGAGATCTCATTTCAATTGGGCCCTGGAAGTTACTCGTCCGACTTGAAGAAGAAGAGGCTGCCGAGCCCTCTCTCGATCAAACTGATGCGCCGGAAGCAATCGACAAGGAGCAGGCTGATCCCGCCCGTCAGGACCCCATGTACGCCACCCGTGCAAGCATCTTCCTCCGCCTGCAGGCACGCGGAACCATTGACCGTGAATTCGGCTGGAACGAGTTCACCGACAAGTACTCCTCCGTCATTGCGGGCTTTGCACGCAATGCCGGGTTGAAGGCGCAGGATGCCGACGACATCCTGCAGGATGTGTTGATGGGATTCTTCAGAGTGTCCTCCGAGTTTGAATACGATCCAAACAAGGGCAGATTCCGCGGATATCTGAAACGCGTGACGCTGAATGCAATCCGGGGACGATTTCGACGGAAACGCCCCAGTCAGAACTACGATGGCAGCTGGGAACCACCTGCGCTGGATGCTGACACCGACATCCTCTGGGATCGGCAATGGACTGAACAACTCCTCTACCGGGCCATGGCTGAAGTACGAGCCAAGGTAGAAGATCGCACGTGGAAGGCCTTTGAACTCTATGGACTCCGCGGAGCCGCGGTTGAGGCCGTGTGTGAGGAAACAGGCATGACCCCCGATGCAGTCAGGCATGCGAAAATGCGCATTACCAAGCAGGTTCGAGAACTCGTCAATACGATGCGCGACGAGGAGGGATGATGTGATGGACAAGAAATGGGACGATCGGTTTCTGGACATCGCCGGTCAGATAGCAACATGGAGCAAGGATCCCAGCCGTGGCGTCGGCTGCGTCATCGTCACCCCCGATCGGCGAATCTGCTCGACTGGATTCAATGGTCTGCCCGCGGGAGTTGCCGATCTGCCCGAGCGGCTGGTCCGGCCCACGAAATATGATCTGATCTGCCACGCAGAACTCAATGCCATCATTCAATGTGCAAAGCACGGCGCAACGCCCATGGGCTGCACGCTCTATGCGACATTCTTTCCATGCATTTCGTGCGCGCTGGCCATCATCCAGTCCGGCATCTCTCGTGTCGTCGCCTGGGACCTTGCCGAAGGCGATGAGCACTGGATGGAAAGCATCGAGAAGTCCATGGCGGTCTTCGATGAAGCATCCTTGGAATGGGAAATGCGTCCGCGGCCAATAGGCGCCCTTTCCGGCACCCCGGCCGAATAAGCGATCAGCATTGCTCCACAGAGCACGGATCGTATGTCAATGCCTCGGAAACACTGTTGTCCTGATTCATGATCAACACACGCGGATAGTGCTGCTCATATTCGGCGTCATTCACGTGAGCCCAGTGGAGAATGATGATTCGGTCGCCGACAGAGGCCAGATGCGCCGCTGCCCCATTTACACCGATGACACCTGAACCAGGCTCGCCACTGAACACGTAGGTTTCAAATCGAGCACCGGTTTCACAATTGGCGACGAGAATGGCGTCACTCGGCCGCATCCCACACGCATCAAGGAGTTCAGAATCAATGGTCAATGACCCCTGATACTCGGGCAATGCTTCAGTCACGACAGCCTGATGGATCTTGCTGTGAAGTACCTTGCGAATCATGTTGCAGCCTCTCCGCTTTGAACACCGTGGAAACGACGCATTGTAGCGTGTGCCGTGGCGGAATCGCTAGCAAAAAAGAAACCGGCCGGCCCCCAAAGGAGCCGGCCGGCAATACGTCAATAGAACACTGACAGAATCAGCAGCTGCTCCACGCTGCGATGACCGCAAGCAGATCGCCCACGTCCACCAGTCCACTGCCGTCGAGATCGGATTCTGCGTCTGCAGAACCCCATGCGGCGATGACTGCAAGCAAGTCGCCCACGTCCACCTGTCCGCTGCCGTCGATGTCAGCAGGGCATTCGACCTCATCGCACTCAATCGTGGAGATGAGGATGGCATCCACGCCGGCTTCGACCACGGAACCGTTTCCAGTGTCATTGGCCGTGAAGCGAATGCGGAACTGATCATTGGCCGTGAACCCGGCCACGTCATCCAGAGCGAACTCCTTGACGAACCAGTCGCCACTGACTTCCGGTCCATCAGGACCGATCTGTTCCAGCAGGATCCAACTTGCGCCGGCGTCGTCTGAAATCTCCACTTCCATGGTGTCCTCGAAAGGCGAGGCACCGAATGAGTTGTGGAACCAGCGGGCGTAGGACAGTTTCGGCGAATCGATCGACGCATCAAGCACCGGTGAGGTGAGAATGGTCGAACCACCATCAACATCACTGTTTCCAGCCACATTGTCCGTCAGATGGCATTTGCCACTGCCGTCGGAGTCCGCAGGCGGATCGCCCCGTTCTCCACCGCCAGCAGGCGTCGTTGCAACGGTCCACTGCCCATCTGTCGCCGAGCCACTCACAGCCCAACCGAGATCGACTTCGCCGTTGTCCTCGAACGCCGTGACGCCGATGGCCACGACCGAATCGTATGTCTCCAATGGAGCGTTCTCAGGCAGACGATACTCGTCGCCGCCAAGGGACACTGCTTGGATATACCAGGAGACATCCGCAAAGCACGGCAGACCCGGGAAGTTGGCGCTGTAGGCCGAACCATCTGGCACGAGTGCTGAGGAAACTTCGCCAGCACCTGCGTCATAGACGAGTGTCAGACCATTGGGATCGAAGGTGCCAGGAACAAGTTCAGTGATTTGAACGCCCACGGAATCACCATCTGGATTCAACAGTGATGGTGCTCCACCAAGCAGCTCGATCTCAAGTTCTGGCGGGCAATCCTCAAAGGATTCGCACTCGTCTGGAATGCCGTTGACGTTGCAGTCAGAGCTGGTTCCATCGGAAATATCCTCGTCATCACCGATGCCATTGTCATTGCAGTCGACGAACTCGACGTCGCCGCCGGGCACGATCGTGTCGCCGAAGGTTTCCATCGCGACGGAATCGTCGATGGCAGGACGGAAGACGCCGAGCGTCGCCGTGCCGTCCTGCGGAACCACGTTCGTCCGGAAGCGGAAGTTGTAGGCGGTGCCCCAACTAATGGCATTGGCCCATTCATTTTCCTGATAGGTCTCGGTGCATTCCCAAACGACGTAGCCGTTTGAAAGTCCACCCGTCCAATCGGTGCCGTCAACCGGCGATCCACTGTGGTACGCCACATCATGGAAGTCGATGTTCGAGACCTGCGCGCCAGCGGAGATCGGCACGGCAAACGAACTGATCGAACGGTGCGAATTGAAGTTCTGCACCGCATATTCGTATTCGTAGAGACCGCCACCAAGGTCCGTCACCAGACAGCCGACCTTGACGAGGCCTTCATTTTCGACAAAGGTCGAGGTGACCGTTGCACCGGAAAAGGCAGCCCATGCATCGATGGCCATCGATTCGCGCTGGGTCACGTTGCTGTCGATGTTCATGTTCCAGCTGTTGCCGCTACCGGACACGTCGGCCACCACCCAGGAGCTGTTGTTCAAGCCATTGACTTGAGCATTGTCGTCCGGGCAGATGTACTGACCCTCGACGATGTAGATGCCGCCGCCATTCTGATTTGGATCGAGTTCCGAGATCGCAATCTGGACTCGCTTGTAGATCCCGTCACCGGTCTGATTGAGATCGGTCGCGGGGTACGGGTAGTACCCGGTGAATGCGTTCACTTCGTACTTGGGTCCCATGTTGCTCTGCTGGCCGTTGAGCCCGGAGCTGTAGAGGTCCGAGCAGCCGACGCCGAGCACGGTGCCGTCGGTCGGGTCACAGCCACAGTCACACCAGTTGTCAGACAACGCGTAGAAGCCGTGCTTCAACCACCCCTGACCAAGTTGTTCAAACCGACCGTCCTTGAGTCGATAGAGCGACTGACCGATCACCGGTTTCTGATTCGTTCCGCTGTACCAAAGGAGTTCTTCGTCGCCGATGTTGCAGGACTCGGTCCCGATCGCGAATGCTTCGATCCCCCCGACTGAATCGTAATTCGAAAGGCCACGGAGATCGCCCACGATGACATCTGGTCCGACTGCAATATTGCAGTTCGTGCCGTTGTCGCCGCCACGGTCGGCGGCAGCGTCATTCTGGACTACCAATACGAGCGATGCGCTCAGCAGCCCCCCGGTCAATACTGTCTTCAACATTGCGGTGCTCTTTCCAAATTGTGTGCCCATCACGCCTTATGCGGTACAGAACATACAGTGACGCGGGCGTCCCCCCACTGTACATGCTGACTCAGCTCATTTCCCGTTCATTCACGCATTTCATCACGAAATCAGTATTACCGGCCCTGAAAATTGGTTCTCCGAGATGCGATTCAACCAACGCAAAATGAGCATCGGCCGCTCCCGAGAGAGCGGCCGATGAGAAACGCACTGTACATCCACCCGAGGGTCAGAAACAAGGACCCCAGGATCCGATGACCATCAGCACATCGCTGACATTCACCTGGCCATCACCGGTGACATCGAAGTCACATCCGCTGACGCAACCCCATTCACCAATGACGCCAAGCAGATCGTTGACGTTGACTTGACCGTCACCATCACCGTCACCATCGCAATCGGGAGTGCCGCAGATGTCCTCGGTACCACACGATGAACCAGTGCCCTGGAATTCCCCGCCCAGGACATTGCAATCGCTCTGATTGGATTGAACACATTCAAAGCCAACACAGCATGCGCCCTCTTGCGGCTTGTCAAAGTCGCCATCGATGGTCAACGTGCCAGCGCCGGTCGCACCTTGCCAACCACCGACGCGAATGTAATACAGCTCACCTGCACCAACGGAAATGCCATCGATCTGCGAGTGGTAGTCCTGGCAACCACTGCTGTCAGCTGCATCACCGTTGCAGGCGATCTGCTGCAGACTTCCGCAATCCGAGCCACTGTAGAGCACGACTGAAGTATCGAACGAAGACACGTCACACGTTGTGAATGATGCCGTGCCATCTCCGGGAGCTGTCCAACTGAACCAGCTGTCCGGGCTGGACGACCAGTCGAGATAGGTGTCTGCACACTGGGAGTCATCGGGCTCGCCGAATCCACTGTCCGAGTTCTGTGTGGTATCGAAGGCATTGACACCGAGGTTCGCTTCAATGGCATCGGCACATGTGTCGCCATCACCGCCGCCACCACCACCGCAATCGGTGGAGTTGCAGCTGGAGTCGTCGCCCTGATAGGTGCCGCCAAAGGTGGAACACTCATCACTGGACAGGTCATCTGCGCACTCGGTGCCGACGCAGCAGGCGCCGGTTCCATCGCCGCCACCACCACCGCAGGATTCCGCGGGGCAGTCGCCGTTGTCGCAGCTGAACTCATCGCAGTTGAGGTACATGCCGACGCCCGGAGGACATTCATCACAGCCGTAGTCGTAAGGAATATACGTTCCATCATCGCAGTAGCCGTCGCCAAGCCAGGCATCGAATACTTCGTTCGGGAAGCATGTTCCCTGACAGTCCTGCGACCAGCCATCCGGGCACTCACCGCCGCCGCCACCGCAATCGGTGGAGTTGCAACTGGAGTCGTCGCCCTGATAGGTGCCGCCAAAGGTGGAACACTCATCACTGGACAGGTCATCTGCGCACTCGGTGCCGACGCAACAGGCGCCGGTTCCATCGCCGCCACCACCACCGCAGGATTCCGCAGGGCAATCGCCGCCGTCACAGTCGAACTCGTCGCAGTTCAGATAGATGGGGACACCATTCCATTCATAACTGCCATCATCGCAATAGCCGTCGCTGACCCAATCCGCTGGGCAACAGTTTCCATTGCAATCCTCGATCTCTCCAACCGCGCACTCACCGCCACCGCCACCGTCGCCTTCGCAGGCTGATGATCGAGCGGAGACGAAGCCGGACACGTCAACGCGTGTCCCGTAATTCTCGCAGCCATAGCTGCAGTGCGTCACAACGCCGATGATCGATCCGTCGTAGAGAATTGAAGAACCGGAGTTGCCGAAGGTAATGTCAACGTCATAGACCACGGTTGTTGAATCGGTATAGGAGATCGGGCCACCGTGGTATTGCTCCGTCTGGGAGCGAGTGCACTCGTCGTCCACGCCGTATCCGGTAATGTCGATTGAACCCGATCCAGGTACGGAATCGGCGATCGGAACGAATGTCCCGTATCGGTCGTATGGCGTCTGGCCGGATGAGTTGGTACCGATGCGCATGGCCCCGTAGTCTGCTCCGACGCCACCGTCGAGCCCGGACTCGGTCAGCACCGGGAACTGATCCGCAGCCGGCGGATTGTTCGTTGAACAGTTGCTGCTGGACTCAGGCACGTTGAACTGCACGACGGCTGAAGAGCCGCCAAGACAATGACCTGCGGTCACCATGCAGCTTTCGGCGTTGTACAACGTTGCGCTGCACCCAACCGGCATCAACCGAGCAAAGTTCTCATCCGAAGCCGGTTCGCGATCATCGGGCCCGCAGATGCCGCACCCATCGCCGCGATCATGGGCGATGATCGGATTGAAGCCGACCAACTCGATGGACACCATGTTGTCGGTCGTATTCGGCCCTGCTTCCAACTCGACACGTACCGCATCGCCGTTGAAGTAGGCCGTGGTGTAGCCCCACTGCTCCAGCATGCCTTGATCAAGTGTCATCGTGTCATGATCCAGAAGCGACGTGACGTGAATGACGCTCCCCTTGTCAAGCATGACCTCGCCAAAATAAAGCCGTATCCAACCAGAGCCGGAGACCTTCACGATTTCGTCATAGACGATCGTGGATTTCGGCAATGCGTTCACAAGCAGTCCGCTGGACATGTCGGCTCGCTGCACATCGCCAGTCGGCCAATCGAGCGTCTCGCCTTGGACCTTCTGGTGATTGGCAGAACCGGTTCCCGGAGCTGCATGCACTGAAAGAGGGCTCAAGAGCAGAGCTGCGGCGCTGAGCCCGAGCAATGTCCGTACGTTGGCTGATGGCTTCGTAAACACGTCTTTCTCCTAAGTGAGGCTCTGCCGACATCTCCCTGATGCACAGTGCAGAGAACAGTTCTCTCGATTCGAGCAGGATCACGGCCTCACGTCAAAGGAAATTGGAGCTTCATGGCCGCAAATATTTGATCCTGGCGGCAAATCAAGCCCAGAGCCCACTCTATTTCGTCTGGATATCAGACGCTAGACTGCGCGATCGCATGAATCACAAATCAACCATCACCTCCGTGCTTGCCCTCTGCGTCGCCGTACCCCTCGTCGGAGGCGGCATTGGCTGGGGTGCTTGGCTGTACGCCAACTCCCTGACGAACGCGAAGCGAGCAGCCACTGCTTCGCGCCACATCGTCAGTGCTCCCCTGCACACAGCCGAAATGCGAGCCGGCGCCGTTCAGGCGATGTCCAGCCGCACGCTCTACATGGTGTATTGCGCACAATGCCATGGCGAAACCGGTGATGGCAATGGCACACAAGTGCTCGACCGCCCCGCCCGATCGTTCAAAGACGGCGGGTTTTCCTTCGGCAACACACCAACTGCGTTGTACCGGACAATCTCCAACGGCATTGGTGGCACACCAATGCCCGCATTTGCCGACACGATCTCCGCTCAAGACCGACGTGCACTGGCGGAGTACGTTCGATCGCTTGCTCCTCCGGAACTGGTCGTCACGCAGGCTGATCGAATGCTCATGGTCACTGATGTACCGATGATCGTTCGTGGCCATTTGCCCGCACTGGGCGAAGGGCTCCCAGAACACCCGCGCGGACTGCTGGTTGGAACGACGGATGGCCTGAGCTTCGAATACAGCGCCGATGACGTTCGCCTGCTGGCTGTTCGTATGGGCGACTTTGTGGAACGAACAGACTGGACCGGCCGAGGCGGAACACCGCTCAAACCGATGGGGCAGATCATCGATCTCATCGATGGCGGACAGCCCGAGCCCATGATTGATCTGGGTCACGGCACGTCCGCCATATTGCTAGGCACAACGGTCAATGGAAACCGCGCCATCGTACGGACCCGCATCACGCATCCTGCGGATGAACGAACGATTGAAGTCGAAGAATGGAACGAAGCCGTCGCATTTACCATCGGCGCCGGCTACCGACGCCATCTGGTGCTCCGCGGGCTCGATGATGCACCGGATGCCTCACTCAACCTGCGAGGCGACGATCTTCCTCACATCGCGACACTGCATGATCCTGAAAGCAACACACTCTGGATTGCTCGACGCCTCCCTGAAGGGCAATGCCTTGTTCAGGGGATCACCTCGGATCTGCTCATTGATTCTTCAGGCTTGTCAGACGAAATGACCATCCCCTTGCCTGCACATGACATCATCACAATGAACATAACCACACTCGTGATTCCAGAATGGAGTGATGACGCAGTGCAATCATTGCAGGGGGAGACAACACAATGATTGCACTGCTGCTTACCGCTCTCACCCTGAATGCCACACCAGTCATTGAATCCGACTACTGGGCCGTTGAGCACTTCACGAGTCCAGACGGCGAAATCCTCGAAGTCGGCGGCATGGACTTCCTGCCCGATGGACGACTGGTCGTCACGACGCGGCGGGGCCAGCTCTGGATTATCGAGAATGCACTGACGGACGATGTCGACGACGCCGTCTTCCATCTTGGCGCAGAAGGACTTCATGAAGGACTGGGACTGAAGGTCGTCGGCGACGACATTCTCGTGGTGCAACGCGGCGAACTGTCCCGACTGCGCGATCTCGACGGCGACAGTACGTTCGAGACGATCGACACCATCACCCAGGACTGGGGCATGACCGGCAACTACCACGAGTTCGCCTTCGGACTGCCACAGGATGAGGCAGGCAACGTCTACGTCACGTTGAACGTCGGATTCTGGAACCCGGAGTGGTGGCACGGCAAATCACGTGCGCCCCTGCGTGGGTGCGTCCTTCGCATTGCTCCTGACGGTACCGTCACTCGCGTCGCCACCGGCGTTCGGAGTCCATGCGGACTCGGCATCGACATGGAAGGCCGACTGCTCGTCACCGACAATCAAGGTGACTGGATGGCTGCATGCCCAATCATGCATGTCCGCGACGGTGATTTCTTCGGGCACCCGGCCTCCCTCCGGTGGACCGATGACCACGACACGGAGACGGAGCTGAGTTCCAGTGAACCACCGGACGTCGACCGGACACCCCCGGCCATCTGGATCCCCTACTCATGGTCCAGGTCGACTGGAAACCTCGAACCGGATCGGTCTCAGGGCGCATTCGGCCCCTTCGCCGGGCAACTGTTCGTTTCCGAGCTGACCAATGGCATGGTCATTCGGGCGCAACTCGAGGAAGTCGACGGCGTCACACAGGGAGCCTGCTTCAAGTTCATGCAGCGCATCGGCTCGGCCTGCCGAGTCGCCTTCGCGCCCGACGGCACGATGATCGTCGGCTTTACGAATCGTGGCTGGGGCGGATTCCCCCCGGGACACGGGCTTGCTCGTATCCGCTACAACGGCATCGAACCCATGGAAATGAAGGAGATCCACATCCAGCCGGATGGCTTCGAGATCGACTTCACGAAACCCGTGGCCGACGATGTGCAGATCGAACCCGATGACGTGCAGATGACCGCCTACGACTACAACTGGTGGTGGGAATACGGCTCCCCCGAACAGCATGTCCGCAACGTGCCAGTCACCAAGACCGCTTTGTCTCAGGACCGGCGTACCCTCCAGATCACCGCCCCGATCGAAGCTGGCTCCTGCGTTCGAATCCGACTCGATGATGTCCTCGGTGATGGCGACGTGCCTCTGCTGCACAACGAAGTGAGCTACACCATCAATCGAATCCCCGGGGCTGGCAAACCAGACGTCCAAGTTGCGCGGCGCGTTCAGCCACCAGCAAGCAAAAATGATCGCGATGCCGGCTGGATGCGATTGACTTGGGGAAGCGTCTCCGAGCAGTGGGATGCCAGTGGATGGAATCTTGCAGAGGCGGAACTCGATCCAGATGATCCAACGCGATTCACGACTCGCCCCGGAAACTCCGCCGTTGTGAACAATGGCGAATCCCCCAGCGATTATGTCAGCCGCGGCCAATACGGCGACATGGAGTTTCAAATCAAATTCATTCTGCCCGAGCAATCCGTTTCCAAGATCCGACTTCTTGACGGCGTGGTAATCGAACTCAAGGACAACTCACATCTCCCGGGCTACCCAACAACCTGCGGCGCACTGGTGCTCCCGGATGGAACTCGAATCGAGCCAGATACCAATGCCTATCAGGGCGCTGGACTCTGGCATGAACTCAAGGGCGAAATCGTTGCGCCGAAACTGACTACGGAAGGACGAGTCTTCGAGCCCGCCGTGCTGCGAAAGCTCACCCTCGATGGCACCACGTTGCATCAGGACATCACGATTGAAGGCATTGACGTCGACCGGGGCCACATTGAAATCCTCAGCGGTCCGGGCATGGTTGGATTTGCAGACGTCCGTGCCAAACCAATGAACATCCAGTGGCCGCAGGATGATTCGTGGTCTTCAATTCTTCCCGATGCCGAGTTCACTGGATGGACACAGACTTCGGGAAACTGGGACGTGGTCGACGGCATCCTCAAAGGCGAGGGAGCTGGTGGACTCATATTGAATCGCAGGATTGATCAGGACTTTGAACTGAGAGCCCGCGTACGAATCAATGAAGGCGGATGGGCCGCGATCATCCCGGACGCCTTCAACCAGGATGGAAATATCCTCGGGCCCCAGGCATCCGTCAACAACTCCGTTGGCTGGGCGCCTCGAACCGCCAGTCTCGGATCGCAAGCGATTCGAACAGAACTGCTCGCACCGGCTACGACATTCCAATATCGAGTGACCAGTCGCCACGTCGAGGAAGGCATTCATCTGGAAGCCTTCGTCAATGGGATCAAAGTCAATGAGTGGGTTGACGAACTCGCCAAGAAGCACAACGGCAGCATCGCACTGCTGATGCACACTCCGGACACCCGCTTCCAGGTTGAATCACTCGAGCTGCGCATGCTCGATCGCTGAGCGACCCGAGCATCCTCATATTTCCTGAGCTTCCTTCGGCAGACCACGTACGGGGTCAAGCCACGTTGCAAATGCAGGCAACACGACCGTGAGCACGATCGCCGCAACCAGGATGTACGCCCCACTGTGCACATCAGTCTTGATCATCTCCTGGCCCTCGGTGAGGATCAGAATCAGCGCAAGGCCGAAGACGTCGATCATGGACCAACGAGCAAAGATGTTCAGAATGCGAACGCAGGCCAGCCGTCTGCCCAGGCGACACGCTCCGAACCACAGGAATATGGTGCCCAGCACACGAATGCACGGCGTCACAATCAGGAAAGCTGCCAGCATTGTTCCCACGACCGGTTGGTTCTGATTGAATACTGCCTTGATGGTTTCAAAGATGTCGTAGCTATACCCACTCAGGAAAGCCTGATTGATCTCGAGAAACGGGAATCCAATGGCGGCAAACAAGGCGATCATCGCGGCAATGAGCAGTACGCCGATCAGCCAGCCAAGGAATCGGAGTGTGAACAGAGGACACGTAACCTGATCAGCGTTCCGCGGCTCTGCGGATGCGCCAATCTCGATCGCCGTGGTGTGGAGAATGCGGTGCAGCAACTCAGAAGTCAGCATGCTGAGCAGAATGGCTGCGATGAAGAAGTAGACACCCACCTGAGGCACTGCATGCACCGCCGCCTGATTGTTGGTCAGCGCCAGAAGCAGTGCAACGACGAAGATGTCCATAAACGACCATTTGCCGAGATTGCGGACCAGTTCATGCAGGCGTTTCTGACGATTGAACGTCCGGGGCCAGAACCAGACGATGAACATGATGGCGAGCTTGAAAAGCGGGAAAATGATCGAGAAGAACAGGATGAGCATCGCGATGATGTGCAATCCGTCGTTCCACATCATCAGAACCATGTGCGGAAGGTTGTAGTTCAATGTCGAATGAAACCACATCGAGAACTCGAGAAAGCTTGTGCTGAGCGCGAGGATGTTGAGCACCAGCGAAATGCTCAGCATGATTGGGATGTAACACCCACCCCACCCACGACGAGCGTAGAGTCGAATCCCGTCATGGGGTGCGAATGCTGGCTTCGCTCTCGGCTTGTCTGCACCAGACCCGCCTTGATCCGCCATATTCACGTTGGCTGCGCGGCGCTGTTTCAACAGCTTGCTCCTCACCTTCACTCAAATAGTTCGAGTGCAAACATGATTCCGAAAAGAACGGAACTGCTCGCTCCAACGACAAGGGGGATCCACCCCTCCCCAGTTGAGAAGTATGCCACCCACGACACAACTGCCACAAGAAAGAGTGCCCACTGGACAGCGGCGACGGGCTTTGACTTCATGGGGCCTGCTCCTTGACTGCATACGGCAAACAGCATCATACACCGGAACCGAAACAAGCCCGATTGGTACACTGGCTGCATGGATTGGCTGCACTCCCCAACTGGATTCGATGAAGCGTTCGATCAATCAGGAAACGTGCGGGCACTGTACGCCGATCTGGTTGAAGCATTCAACGCACTCGACGACACCGAACTGGAACGGCGCGAGCAGCTTCAGGAAATGTCCCTTGTCAATCAAGGCATTACGTTCACGGTCTACGGGGAATCCGAAGGCGTCGAACGCATCTTCCCATTCGACTTCGTGCCCCGTGTGCTTACGGCTGCCGAATGGAACACGATTGAACGTGGACTTGCACAGCGCGTAACGGCAATCAATCTCTTTCTGGCCGATCTCTATACGGACCAGCACTGCTTGCAGGAAGGCATCGTCCCCTGTGAACTGATTCTTGAAAGCGACGAATTCCGACGTGAGCTGATTGGCACGCTCCCGCGGCACGGCATTTACACGCATGTCGTCGGCACGGATCTGCTTCGCGACGATGCAGGCGAGTTCGTCGTGCTTGAAGACAACTGCCGAAACCCCAGCGGGGTGTCCTATGTTCTGGAAAATCGAAATCTACTCTCACGCGTATTTCCGGAACTTTTCAACCGCTATGGCGTGCGGCCTGTCGAACGCTATCCGAACATGCTGCTTGAAGCCTTGCGTCACACCGCTCCACGCGGGCGTGAGCAACCCGTCATCGCTGTCCTGACTCCTGGCATCTACAACTCCGCCTACTTCGAGCACTCTTTTCTCGCACGTGAAATGGGCGTTCCGCTCGTCGAGGGGCGTGACCTCATCGTCGAGGATGATCAGGTGTTCATGCGGACGACACGCGGAAAACACCGCGTCGACGTGCTCTATCGACGAATCGATGACGCATGGCTTGATCCAGTGGTATTCGAGGAGCACAGCACTCTTGGCGTTCCCGGCCTCATGCATGCGTACAGGCAGGGCAATGTGACCATTGCCAATGCTCCAGGCAGTGGAGTTGCGGACAACAAATCCATCTACCCGTGGATGTCTGACATCATTCGCTTCTACCTGGACGAAGACATGATTCTGCCGCAGGTCCACACGTACATCGGCCGCAATGCAGATGACGCCGCGTACATCAGAGAGCACCTCGATGAACTGGTTGTCAAGCTCTGTGGCGGGGCAGGCGGATACGGCATGTTGGTTGGCCCAATGGCCACCGCAGCTCAACGCGACGAGTTTCGCTCGATCTTCAATGCCAATCCCGAGCACTACATTGCCCAGCCTCTGGTCGAGTTCTCTCACCACCCGACATGGACCGATGATGCATTCGAACCCCGCCGCGTCGACCTTCGACCCTTTGCCCTCTTTGGTGACGGTGTCCAGGTACTGCCGGGCGGCCTGACCCGCGTGGCACTTGAAGCGGGGTCATATGTCGTCAACTCGTCACAAGGCGGTGGCTCCAAGGACACATGGGTCCTGGCTGGAGACCACACATGATGGGGATGCTCGCCCGTGCGGCGGAGAACATCTACTGGCTGGGACGATATCTGGAACGATCCGAAAGCGTCGCCCGCATGTTGCAGGTCACCGAGCAGCTGAGTATCGAAATCCGCGGACTTGATCCGGAATTGGCCGCAGGAACATGGGATGACCTCCTCTCCATCTACCCAGGCTCCGGGGTGGCTTCCCCTGGCGGGGATGATCCTGATGTGATTGCCGAGGCCCTGACGCATGCATTTCTGCTCTCGGCGGACAACCCTCTTTCTGTCGCCTCCTCGATTCGAAGCGCACGCGAAAATGCACGTGTCATTCGCGACAACTTGACGATGGAATCGTTCATCCTGCTGAATGAAAGTCATCTGCGACTCAATCAGTACGCTCAGCACGACACAACAGATCGAATGGAGATGCGCCGGGCAGTCAGCAGCACACGCCAGGAAATCTTCGGTATCTGGGGCGCCATCCAGCAGACCTTCACCAGAGATGAAGGGCTGCGATTCCTCGACATGGGCACGGTGATCGAGCGGGCGTATCGAACGCTCATGCTGCTGCAGATCAAGCTACCCCGCATGCTGGAATCACCCGATCAGATTGATGCGCCGATCTACTACGCGAGGATTCGCGCCGACCTCAAAACCGTTGCCTCCCTCGAAAACTATCGCCGCACCTACGGCACCGAACTTGACCCGATGCAAGTCGCTCGATTCCTGCTGTTTGATCGCAGATCCCCCCACTCCGTGCACGTCTGCCTGAGAATGCTCAAGCGACAGTTTGATCAACTTGAATACGGATCACCCCTGACAAATCCGGCGAGATTGCTTGGGAAACTCGATGCGCGGCTTGAATTCGAGGAGCACGAAATCCTTGCCAGCACCGCTCTTGATCAAGTCTGCAGCGAACTCGTCGATGACGTCATTGAAATTCATGAGGCCATTTCAAGGCTGTACTTCACCGTGTAGGACCATACTTCGTGCTGTTGGAAATCGAACATCATCTTCGCTTTGACTACTCCGCATTCATCCGTGAATCCCACATGGAAGTCCGCGTCGAACCTCGCTCACAATCTGGGCAGGTCCTGCATGACTTCCGCCTGAACGTGGGCCCAAGCACCCGTGTCACCCGGTTTGAGGACTGGGTGGGCAATACGGTGCACTGGTTCTCGATCACGGATTACCACAATCGCATTGAACTGCTTGTGCAATCAGTCGTTGACACCTGGTCGGAGCCGCCGCTCGCACTGAAATGTGAAGACCCATTGCCCACCGGAACTCCTGAACTGTCGCTGTATGACTACACCTTGTTTGGCGGCCCGATCATCCAGTCTGATGCCCTTGAGACGCTTCACCGCGATCTGAAACTTGCCGCCTCTCCCACGCTTGGTGAATGCATGCGACGTCTCGGCGATGGGTTGGCCGAGCGGTTTGAATACCGCAAGAACGTGACGCGATTTGATTCCAATACCGAAGACTTCCTGCACTCCCGCGCCGGCGTGTGCCAGGACTACGCCCATCTGGGCCTTGCGCTGCTTCGATACTGCGGAGTCCCGTGCCGGTACGTCAATGGATACCTCCACGTCGACACGCAGGATATCGAGCCTTCACAGAGCCACGCCTGGCTGGAGTTCCATTCACCGACCGCTGGGTGGACGCCGTTTGATCCCACCCACAACCGCCAGCCGGATGAACGATACGTCATCGTTGGCTATGGACGTTCGTACAATGATGTGCCGCCCAATCAGGGGATCTTCTCCGGAACTGCGGATGAACAACTGGAGGCGAAAGTCATCACCCGCCCGGTCGTGGACAGAGACCTTCCACGGCTCGCCGAAGGCGGCCCCCAGATCGAACTGCCCGTATACAGCGAGATGCCCGATCGTGACGGCGCGAGTGAACTTGCTGCTGGAGAAGCCGCTGCGTCACAGCAACAGCAGCAATAGTCGATCTACTCCAGCGTTCGAGCCAATCGTTCCTCAGCCCAGATGCGATCCAATGCGATTCGAGACTGCTCATTGACCTCGGCAAGAATGACGAGGTCATCGATATCCACTCCGAGCGTGTCATACATCTCCCGCATCAAGGTATAGAGCCGTTCCTTTTGTTCAGGTGACATGCCATGCTCCTCCAAGTCCCATTCAAGCCGCTGCACGACAAGAAGGCAAGACAAATCCCTCGGCCATCTGACCGAGGGTTGCATGAAGTGACCATAAAGGGCTTGAGCCTCTGTTACCAAGAGGGGGACATTGCCCCACGGGGCCGGTTAACGAAGGGCCGTCTTGCACATCGCCTGCAACGCAACTCCACCAATCTCCAGGCGGGGTCCCATCGCACGGATGCTCGTCATCCCGCACGCTGCTCCGCCGTGAATTCCGGCGGAGGTGCCAAGCCCCCCTGCTTGCTCGAAACAGACGCGAGACGGTGGTACTGCTTGACCCACTGTCGGGGGATCTTCGTGACCGAACCCATCTCTTCAGGGCCTTTGGAATCCGTGACCGCAATCTGTTCGGCATCCTCGTAGACCAGCAAGCCTACGGTCTGAATCACCGGAAGAGGTCGACGGGCATAGTCCATCATCTCTTCGGGATCCTGCCAGCCGCTTCCGCCGTCGGATTCCGCGTCAACCCAGAGCACGGAGACCATTTCCCACTCGACATCGGAGTAGCCTTCGAGAACAAAATCATCTCGGGCACGCTCCCGATTGCGAAGTTCGCTGGTGGTTCGCTTTGGTTCAGCCATCGGGCACCTCCATGTTCGGCCTGTGGGCAGGTCTCGTGTCATCCGCACGTCGCTGTTCACCGTGGCGCGATGAACCACACGACCGCATGATACGTCTCATGCGACGGAATCGACACGTAGTCGTCATTCCTTCATGGCCAAGACCGGCCCTCCGGTGTGCCCGGAGCAGCCGGGAACTGAAATCCCCCGCACGGCCCGATCAACAGCCACTATCTACTACGCAGGTCACGGGCTCTTTGTTCCCGGCCAGGTCCTGAATCAGCAGGCCCATGAAGACAACCTCGTTCCCGAAGCTTGCATTTCAGCTGAGTCCGAGAAGATGGTGATGAAGTTCATTTCATGAGATGCCAAACAAGGCCTGCAGCAGCTCAAAAACGGCTGAACCCGCCTTGAGGCGGGTTCAGAAGTGGAGCCGATCGGGCTTGAACCGACGACCTCCTGCATGCCATGCAGGCGCTCTCCCAACTGAGCTACGGCCCCATGGATATCGCCTTCAATACAAGGCGAAGCGGCACAGGATACCCGCTCTCAGCCGCTGATCAAGCAGACGCCGATCAG
>JAQWRC010000265.1 GCA_029243925.1 Phycisphaerales bacterium | reverse complement strand
GGCTCTATTCTTCATTCGTAGCTGCCTTGCCGTCCTCAATATCAAGCTCACTGCGACCCACCATTTGACCAGATCGATGAACACGATTGGTCAACTCGCCAGGATCGCGGCTCTTATCAATCATCTCATCGGCCCCGATCATGCCCTTCTCAAAGAGCTTCCAAAGCCCCTCATCCAGCAGTTGCATGCCGAACTTTCGCCCCGTCTGAATCGCAGAATCGATCCGGAACGTCTTGTTCTCTCGAATGAGGTTTGAAATAGCGGGTGTCACCACCAAGAACTCGAAACTCGCCACACGCCCCACCTTGTCAACGCGGGCAAGCAGCACCTGCGACAAGACGGCAATCAATGACGTGGATAACTGCACTCGAACCTGCGCCTGCTGATTGGTCGGGAAGGCGTCGATGACACGAGTGATCGTGCCTGAAGCACCCGTTGTATGCAATGTTGCAAACACGAGGTGGCCGGTTTCAGCCGCACGAATAGCCGCTTCAATGGTCTCCAAGTCACGCATTTCACCAACAAGAATGACATCAGGATCCGCACGCAAGGCACGCCGCAACGCCTCGGAGAAACTATTGACGTCAACGCCTACTTCACGCTGATTGATCACTGATTTCTTGTGGTAATGGTAGTACTCGATGGGGTCCTCAACCGTAATGACATGGCGATCGAGGGTCAGATTGATGTGGTTGATCATGGACGCCAAAGTGGTCGTCTTGCCTGAACCCGTTGGGCCAGTAACGATGAACAGCCCACGAGGACGGCGGATCAACTCCCCCACGATCGGCGGAAGGCCAATCTGGTCGAAACTCAGCAGTTCATTGGGAATGAGTCGCAGAACGAGCGTGATGTCACCACGCTGGCGGAAAATGGCCACACGAAATCGAGCTTCGGTGCCGTATGCAAAGCCGAAGTCGGCATTGCCTTCCTCCTGCAACTCCTGCTGAGCACGCTCAGGAGTGATTGATTTCATCAGGGCAACGCAGTCATCGGCATCAAGCACTTTGGTGTCGAGATTACGCAATGCCCCGTGGAGACGGAGCGTCGGCTTTCGACCAACGCTCAAGTGAAGGTCAGACGCCCCTTGCCGAATAACAGTATCCAGAAGTCGATCGATCTGAATGGTTGACATGCCTGCCGTCTCCGTCGCTGTTTCAACTGAATGCAGTGTAATGGATCACACTGACTCCGCCCTGTAGCAGCTATTCCATGTCCATATTGCTGGACATGAGCTGTTCCGCCTGAGCAAATCGGGCTATTTCCTCGGTCGTAGTGTCACCACGAAGAATCTTGAGCCGCCCATCATCCAGCAAGGATCTCATACCGGAACGAATTGCCGCAGCTCTGATTTCACTGATCGCCCCCCGATTGAATGCCAACTCTCTGCACTCGTTGTTCATCATCATCAGCTCAAAGATGGCTTTTCGGCCCCTGTAGCCCACACCGCCGCACTGGGAACATCCAACGGGGCGATGGACCTTGCCCTCACCCTCTTCAGGATCAATCCCCACCAGCGACATCATCTTTCTGTCTGGATCGGGATCGACTTCACAGCAGTGCTTGCAGAGCATTCTGATCAGCCGCTGCGCCATGATGGCTTGAATCGAACTTGCCGCCAAATACGGCTTCACACCCATGTCGATCAATCGAGTAATCGCCGAGGGCGCATCATTGGTATGCAACGTCGAGAACACCAGGTGTCCGGTCAACGCCGCCTGGATGGCGATGTCAGCAACCTCACGGTCACGGATTTCACCAATCAACACGATGTTCGGCGCCTGCCGAAGCATGGAGCGGAGAATTGACGAGAAGTTCAAGCCAATCGCATCTCGAACCTGACACTGGTTGATCCCGGTGAAGGAGTATTCAACCGGATCCTCGGCCGTAATGATCTTGCGGTCGGGTCGATTCAGAATGTCCAATGCTGAATAAAGCGTCGTAGTCTTGCCGGAACCGGTCGGACCCGTCACCAAGAAGATGCCATTG
>JAQWRC010000044.1 GCA_029243925.1 Phycisphaerales bacterium | reverse complement strand
CATCGGAATTTTGGTTCCATCCTTGCTGGGATAGAAGACTTGCTGGACGGCATAGTCTGCAGGATCGAACTCGACCTCAGACTGCTTGAGCAACGTCGCGGTCCCCGACTTGAAGTCGTAGTGGTACGTGGATGGGGGCGTGGTGAAACTTGAGAATGAGTAGAAGGTCTCGGTGTCATCGCTCCGTCCGCCACTGATTCCTGACGTGCCCAGGCCAGGGAGTTTGATTTCGCCGGCGGCTGACCCATTCATGTCGAATCGTTTCAGTCGAGTGGTCGCATCCTGCATGTAGTTGGCAACAAATCCGCTGTTGATGTGACTGACCGACTTCAATGTCGCATCCTGCTCCGGAATCGCTTCCGACCAAACTGGGGCGGTTGGATCAGTCACATCCGCTGTTATGACACGCTTGCGTGGAGCATCCTCATCCGTCATGAAGTACAGATTGTCACCATCGCTGCCGACGAACTCGTACTCATTCGTCCATTCCGGGACCAGATCGATGAATGGTGCATCTGGTGTTTCAAGGTTTCGTATCTTGATGGTGTTTGGCGGCCCTGCGCCACGCCAGACGTTGATCACCATCCACCGGCCATCTTCGGTGATGGTCGTCCCCCAGGACCAGCGGGCATGTTCCTTGTCCTCGAGCACGAGCGTGTCTGCCGATTGCGGCGTGCCGGGAACGTGTCGATAGAGCTTCATGAACTCATTGGCATTCTGGAATGCAGCGCCATCCTCAGGCGTCGCATACCGGCCATAGAAGAATGCGCTGCCATCGGGCATCCATGCCGGCGTGGTGAACTTGGACCATTCGATTGATTCGGGCAAATCGGCATTGGTGGCGAGATCGCGAATCTTCCATGTCTTCCAATCACTTCCGGCATCGGCGATCGCATATGCCATGTAGCGTCCGTCATCGCTGAAGCTGGTTCCGCCCATGGCGATGGTTCCATCCTCAGACCATGTGTTGGGATCAAGAAGCACACGTTGATCGCCGCCGATTGAATCCATGGTGTACAGGACATCCTGATTCTGGAGTCCGTCATTCTCGTAGACGTAATACCGCCCGCCAGCCTTTAAGGGCGTTCGATACTTGGGGTAGTCCCACAGCACTTCGAGACGCTCCTGGATCGCGTCACGGTGCGCAAGGGTGCTCAGATGTGCTCCGGTCAGGACGTTCTGGGCATCGACCCAGGCGTCGACCTCGGGATCCACACGGACATCATTTTCAAGCCAGCGATACGGGTCCTCGACACTGACGCCGTGATAGACATCGGTCTGCTGAACGCGCTTCGCATCGGGATAGTCCGTGCCCGTGAACAGTGCTGCCAATACGACTACGAATGTGTGGATCATGTCGATCTCCTAACCCTTCAGCCTATCAAGTTACGACTTCATGCTTCAGCCAAGCACATCGGGAAGCGCCTCTAGTCCTGCTGTGAGATTCAGGGGGCCATCAGCGGTCACGAGTACATCCGCCTCGTAATGAACGGTCAATGATCCGTCGACGCTGCGAATGGGCCACTGCCCTGGATCGCTGTGCACGTCATGCTTGCCGGCGCAGAGCATGGGTTCGACTGCAACGAGCATGCCCGCCAGAAATTGCCGATTGCCATCGGGCCATTCGCCTGGCCGCGTTGGCACGACATTCGATATGAATGGGGGGCCGTGCAATGTCTTGCCATATCCATGGCCACCCAGTCCACGGACAAGGCTGAACCCAGCTTCTGTTTCAACGCAGTGCTGGACGGCCTCCGCCCAATCAACCATCTGCGCCCCGGGCTGCATGGCGGCTATGCCTCGACGTAGAGACTCCTTGCCGACATCCATCAGTCGTCTCGCCTCATCCGAACATTCACTGATTGCGTACGTCCATGCCGCGTCACCGATCCAACCGTTGTGCTTGGATCCGATGTCGATGGAAATGATGTCACCCGGCTCTAATGGCGCACTGCTCATCTCATGCGTTCCATGAACAACGCAATCGTTCACGGACAGGCAGGAATGACTTGGGAACGGGGGATGCCCGGGGATTCGATAGCGAAGAAAGCAACTTCTTGCCTGCAGCGATTTGAGCGTGACCCCGACGAATGAATCGATCTCCGGGAGCGTGCGACCGGGACCAAGAAATCCGACCAGTGCTTCGTGCACTTCCACGACGATCCGCGCAGCCGCAGTGGCGCAGGCGATATCACGTTCTCGTGTAATCACCATCTGAAGTCACCTCGCCTCATGATTCATCATCCTGCGCAGCATCATCATCTTCTTCCATGTCATTGACGGTCGCTCGATTGGCCAGAAACTGAATGACCTCACCCCGGTGCAGAATGAGCGGCGGTGGCGGGGCGGCGACCCACCAGGCCAACTCCCGTTCGTCATTCGTATCCAGCACGACAAGATCAGCCCGGTTTCCGACGGCGAGCGAGCCAACTTCGCTCTGCAGGCCAAGCACGCAGGCGGCGTTGTAGGTTGATGCTGCAATGGCTTCATGTGGAGTCAGGCCGCATTTGCGACATGCAAGCGTGATCGCCATGGGCATAGATGGGCATGGCGCTGAACCTGGGTTCAGGTTTGTTGCCACGGCAACCGCTGCACCAGCATCGACGAGCGCTCGGCCATCGGCGTAACGATCGTCGGTTGAGAACCCGCTTGCGGGAAGAAGCACTGCAAGGGTGTCGCTTGATCCGATCCGTTGGATCGTCTCGCGGCTGCTTGCTTCCAGATGATCGACGCTGCGTGCACCAAGCTCGATGGCCCGCTGCGTCATGCCAAGTTCATTGAACTGATCCGTATGCACTCGCAGCGGACAGCCCAGTTCCTTGGCCCGTTCGAACAGCCGCACTGTTTCGTCCACCGACCAGGCGCCGTGTTCGCAATAGGCGTCACAGGTGATGCCAGGGAACTCTTCAACGACGGCGGGGAGTGTTTCATCGATCATCTGATCGACGAAATGGGGGATCTCCGGATCAAGCGCATGGGCTCCAAGGAACGTCCCAGTCACCAGAAGTGTCGATTGCTGCGACGCATCGTGAATGACACGCAGCATCTTGAGCTCGTCTTCCGTCGTCAATCCGTATCCCGATTTGATTTCAACCGTGCCGGTGCCCCACGATGAAACATGAGCCAGCCGTTCGGCCAGTCGTTCAACGAGTTCATCGCTGCTGGCATCCCGTACAGCCTTGACGGTTGACAGTATGCCTCCTCCAGCTTCAAGGACATCGAGGTAGGTTGCGCCCTCACGCATCTGCTGGAACTCATCCAGCCGGCTACCGGCCCAGCATGCGTGGGTATGGCAGTCCACGAAGGCGGGCAAGACGACTCGGCCATCGAGATCGATGACCATGTCCGGATCGAATCCTTCCGGGGGCTGTCCTTCACCAAGATCGGCGATGAGTTGATCGCGTACCAGCAGCCACCCATTGTCGATCGTGGCCAGATCACTCAGTGCGTCACCGCGGCGAGGCGTACCATCGCCTCGAAGAGTGCAGATGCGAGCGTTCAGCAGGAGCATTTCACCCATGGCATTCACCAGTCCCGCATGGGAATAGGAACTTCAAGATCGTCGGCGCAGGCTTTGGCAACTGGTTCTCCAGAATCGACATGACGGAAGATTCCCATCATCGGATCGTTGGTCAGCACCCGTTTGATCCGTGCCTGCGCAGCTTCAGTACCGTCGCAGACGACGACCTGTCCGGCATGTTGACTGAACCCGATGCCGACGCCACCTCCATGGTGGAAGCTGACCCAGCTGGCTCCACTTGCGATGTTCACACCGAAGTTCAGCAGCGGCCAATCGGAGACATCATCCGTCCCGTCAAGCATGCCTTCGGTTTCCCGGTTGGGCGATGCAACTGAACCGCAATCAAGGTGATCACGACCGATGACCAGCGGCGCGGAGACAATGCCGTCTCGGACCATTTCATTGAAGCGTTCGCCCGCCTTGTCACGTTCGCCAAGCCCAAGCCAGCAGATGCGGCAGGGGAGTCCTTGGAAGGCAACGCGATCCTGCGCCATGGTGATCCAACGTCGCAGAGATTCGTCTTCCGGGAAGAGTTCCAAGATGGCTTCGTCCGTCTTTCGAATGTCTTCCGGATCACCAGACAGGGCCGCCCAGCGGAACGGGCCACGCCCAAGGCAGAACTGCGGCCGAATGTAGGCCGGCACGAATCCAGGGAAGGCGAATGCATCGGCGAACCCCTCATCGAGTGCTCGCTGGCGAATGTTGTTTCCATAATCGAAGGTCTTCGCCCCGTTCTGTTGCATCTGGACCATCAGCTCCACGTGACGCCGCATTGAGGCCATCGATTGACGTTGGTATTCGTCAGGATCACTTGACCGCAGTGTGTCTGCTTCCTCACGTGACAGTTCCTGCGGGTAATAGCCCTGCAATGGATCATGCGCGGACGTCTGGTCGGTCAATGTGTCTGGCGTGATGCCACGTTTGATCAGGCACTCAAGCAGATCAACCGCGTTGCCAAGCCATCCGATCGAAACAGCTTCACGAGCGTCCTTGGCCGCAACCGCACGGTCAATGGCTGCATCAAGGTCTTCGTGGATCTCATCGAGGTACCGGTCATGAACCCGTTTCTCAAGACGCTCGCGGCATATCTCCGCCATCAAGCATGTGCCTTCGTTCATGGTGATGGCCAACGGCTGCGCTCCGCCCATCCCACCACAGCCTGCGGTGACATTGAGCGTGCCGGCGAGTGTGCCTCCGAAATGTTGTCGTGCGCATTCGGCGTATGTCTCGAACGTGCCTTGCAAAATGCCCTGTGTCCCGATGTAGATCCACGAGCCTGCCGTCATCTGCCCGAACATCATGAGGCCTTTGGCCTCAAGCTCATCGAATCGTTCCTGCGTCGCCCAGTGGGGCACGAGATTCGAGTTGGCGATGATCACTCTTGGAACATCTTCAGTTGTCTGAATGATGCCAACGGGTTTGCCGGATTGCACCAGAAGCGTCTCATCCGGCTCAAGCGACTTCAGCGATTCGATGATCGCTTCGTAGGCTTCCCATGATCGAGCTGCCTTGCCGCGGCCACCGTAGACGACCAGTTCATCGGGCCGCTCCGCCACCTCAGGGTCGAGATTGTTCATGAGCATCCGCATGGCAGCTTCTGCCTGCCAGCTCTTGCAGGTGCGTTCTGTGCCTCGTGGGGCCCGAATGGTGCGGCTTGGTGCGCTCGACATCAGCACATTGTACCCGCCGAAGGTGACCTGCGGCGGCTCAGCCAAGCGTTCCAGAGCGGATCAAGCCGACAAGCGACTCGATGTCAGGTGCGGGCGAACGATCTGCATCAAGCGGAGGGACCAATGATCGAATCTGCTCATAGGCAGCCTCGACACCGGCTCCACTGAGCAGCGGTCGATGGTGATCAAGCGCTGCAGCCATGTTCAGCAGTTCGATGGCAATGACCTGCTCAGCCAGAGTGATGCAGTCTCGAAGTTTGTTGCCTGCCGTCGCCCCCATGGAGTTGTAGTCCTCGATTCCAGCCGCGGTGGAGATATTGCCAACGCTGGCCGGGGTTGCCAGCAGTCGAAGTTCATTGCAGCAGGCAGCCGCCGTGTACTGGGTGATCATGAGTCCACTGTGCAGGCCAGGCTCGGGGCTCAGATGAGCGGGGACGCCGTTGTATTCATCGTGCGCCGCCTGAAGCCAGTAGACCCGACGTTCACTGATACCCGCCACGTGACTGAGGGCGATCGCAATGGTGTCCATGGCGATCGCAAGCGGCATCCCATGGAAGTTGCCACCGCTGCACAGTTGTGGAGCATCTGGGAAGACGAGTGGATTGTCAGTGACTGCGCCAAGTTCTCTGACCACAACACTGCGAGCCGAGGAGATGGAATCCAGCGCTGCGCCCAGAACCTGGGGCGTAGCCCGAAGGCAATACGGATCTTGAACGCGGGGGTCATCTTCCTTGTGCGAGTCAACGATGGCCGACCCGTCGAGCATTCGACTCAACACGGCGGCGACTTGGATCTGCCCTGGTTGGCATCGTGCCTCGTGAATGCGTGAATCAAGCACACCATGACTTCCAAGGCATGCATCAAAGGCCATAGCTGCAGCAGCCAGAGCGGCATCGAACAGATTTGAAATCTCATCAAGCGACAGCGCAGCCTGCGCAGCCATCAGATGCGTTCCGTTGATCAGCGCCAACCCTTCCTTTGCTTCCAAGGCGATTGGCTTCAAGCCTGCAGAAGCGAGGGCTTCAGATGCTGAGCACGTTCGGCCGTCATGGTGAACATCGCCTTCGCCAATCAACGCCAGTGCTGCATGTGACAGTGGGGCGAGATCTCCCGATGCGCCAACTGATCCGCGAGAGGGGACCAGTGGAACGATGCCTGCGTTGAGCAGGCCAATGATCTGCTGGACCAACTCAGGTCGGACGCCCGATCGCCCGCGGGCAAGTGATGCCGCCAGGATGCACTGCATGGCACGAACGGTTTCGTCAGGCAGGAGTGTGCCGACTCCCGCGGCGTGGGAGCGAATGAGGTTCAGTTGGAGTTCACGATTGGATTCGGAATCGATCCGCTGCTGGGACAAGGCACCAAAGCCAGTATTGATCCCATAGACGGCTTCATCGCCATCAGCGACACGTTGCACGATGTCATGAGCAGCCACCATGGCCTCACTGGCGGGGGCTGAGAGCTCAATACGTACATCACCGCAGGCAACGGCGACCACGTCTTCAATTGACAGGGGTGATCCATCGAGGGTGAGTATGTCGGCTGGCATGGGGCCAAGCATACGCGATCATTTGGCTCTCTTCTCACCTTCGGTTGCAGTGGAGGCCTGTGGCGGTTGAAATACACCAATGCAGATTGTTTCCCAATGGATAGTCATCATCATCGCCTTGGCCTGCTCCATCGTGATGTTCCTGCTGATCAAGCCTTTCCTGCTTTCAGGCACGGGTACATTCGGCCCGACCATCCTGCAGGCCCAATCGCCAGGTCCGGCGATCATCGCCTTAGTTGCCGCCTTGACTGCTGGAACCTGCCTGGCGTGTATCGTCAGCAGACTTCTGAGCACTCGAGATGTGCTCTTGCATGAAGTCGGGATCAAACTCCCGACATCATTATCACTCGACCCCGCCCATTCAAAGGCCAGCACCCGTGGCAGCTCGACGAGCCTGCTCATCCTGGGCATCGGTCTTGGCTGGACCGCCTTGCAACTGGAGTCAGTTCAAACCGTCATCATCAGCGGCTCGTTGGGCTGGCTGGCGGCCGAAGGAGTTGGCTGGGGCATCCTTCTGTTGTTCATGTCTGTTGTCGTATTGAGATTCGGCGGACAATTCGTCACCCCAATGCTCGATGATGACGGTCAGGAAGATGACTGGGCCATGAGCACGCCGGCACTGAAAATGGCCGCAAGTGGGGCATGTGTCCTGCCTGTCGTCTGGCTGATCGCACAATCACCGATGAAGGGGCAGGTCATCGTGGCCACGATCATTGGTTCGATCGCCGCTTGGTTCGTCGGAAGAATGATTGCTCCAACGGTCCAACCGGTTCTGCTGTTTGCGTCCGTCTGCGTCTTTGGCGCACTGGGACAGTGGGTCGCCGGCATGTGGCTGCCTGAAGATCCAAACGTGATGGTGGCGGCAGGCACCCTGCCGCACATCGTGCTTCCGCTGCCGATTGATTATGCGGCTGGAGCATTGATCGGCATCCCCATCGGTCTTTCATGGAGCAATGGGTTCCTTGAAAAAGACGACGCGACGAATCAAGCAGCCGCCGCATGAGCGACCAATGGCACGACATGCCGGTGGCGATTCTCGGCTGCGGCCGAGTCGGTGGGGCATTGGCGATCGCCATGCACGAGGCCGGCACGAACGACCTTCATCTGACCGGCCAACGGGCTGAACATGCGGCTGCGTTGGCAGAACGTCTTGCCGGCACCCATCACGCGACGATGCAAGGTGCGGTCGACGCGGCAAAGCTGGTCATCGTCACCGTGCCGGATGACGCCATCGAACCGGTCGTGGCCGGGCTGAAGTGGTCCGATGAACACACCGTCCTGCATTGTTGCGGTCTGCACACCCTTGATGTGCTCGACTCTGCTCGTGCATCGGGCGCCTCCGTAGGCAGCCTGCACCCACTGATGGCCATTACCGATCCGAATCAGGGTGCGGCAAGTCTCAGTGGCGCCACGTTTGCGATTGAAGGTGAAGGTGACGTGCAGACATTGCTGGAACGCATCGTGACTGCACTTGGTGGCCGCGCTGTCGCCATTGCTCCCGATCAGCGTGCTCTGTATCACGCGTCGGCAATGTTGGTGGGTGGATACCTCAGCGCACTTGGCGCCGAAGCTGCAGCACTGTGGCAGCAACTCGGTCTTGATCCCCAGGACGGCATCAAGGCGTTGACGCCGATGATGGGGCAGGTCGCGGCCAATCTTCGCGATCAGGGTGTCCCTGATGCACTGGCTGGCAGCGTGCAGCGTGGTGATGTGGGCACGGTGCAGGCGCACCTTGAAACGCTCGCCGAATCGTCACCACGCAGTCTGGCTTTGTACATTGCGCTCGCCCGAACTTCATTGCAGCAGGCTCGCGACGCAGGCCATGCAGGCCAGGAACAACTTGACGCCATCGAGGCAGCACTCATTGCCGCCGATGCGTCGATTGCTCCCTGAGTCTTACATGCATGTGCCCCAGCCGTCGATCACGGCCAGCAGATCCAGCACATCCGTGTTCCCGTCATTGTTGGCATCAGCGCCAGCTGTACCCCAGTGGTGGATGACGAACAACAGGTCGAGAATCTCGATCTGGGTGTCGCCGTTGAAATCGGCCGGGCAGTCTTCGTCATAGACCAGGCCGTACTCCTCGGGATCCATGCCTTCTGGGAAGACGGTGTAATCGTCATATGTTGCACCTGTCCACGTAGCGGACTCCCAGAGGACGACGCTAGACAGGTACGCGCCAGTCAGGTCCGCGTAAGACAGGTCCGCGTAAGACAAGACCGCGCCATACAGGTACGCGCCATACAGGTTCGCGTAACGCAGGTCCGCGTCAGACAGGTTCGCGTCAGACAGGTTCGCGCCAGTCAGGTTTGCCCAAAATCAAATTCGAGAAAGACAGGTCCGCGTCATACAGGAACGCGCCAGTCAGGTCCGCGTAAGACAGGTCCGCCCAAGACAGGTGAGCACCTAACAGATTCGCTTGAGGCAGGTTCGCGCAGCCCAGGTACATGTACGACAGGTTGACGTGCGGTTCGGCATCGAGTTCCGTCAGCAGCAGCGTTCCGTTGCCATCACAGTCCTCGTACTGGTAGATGTCGGCCGTCGCGATGGGCGTTCCCAGCACGCAGGCCAGTACAGCCGTTGCCTTGAACGTGTCCATGCGGTCCTCCAGATTCAGGGGCATGCGCCCCAGTAGTTGATGACCAGGAGCAGGTCGAGGATGTTCACGGCGCCATCGCCAT
>JAQWRC010000246.1 GCA_029243925.1 Phycisphaerales bacterium | reverse complement strand
AGCTCTGCTGCGTGGTGCAGATATCGATGTGTTCACTGGAACGCTCGGCAAGGCGTTGGGGGGTGGAGCGGGAGGCTACGTCGCGGGCTCAAAGGCTGCGATCGACATGTTGGTCCAACGTGGTCGGCCAACGTTGTTTTCCAATGCGCTCCCGGTGACAGTGGCCTGCAGCGCGGCAAAAGCCATCGAAACCATGGTCAATGAACCGGAGCGGGTCAAGAAGTTGCGGGACAATGTGGCGTATGCGCGCAACGGCATTCGTGAAGTCGGTTTTGAAGTGTTGGAGTCCCCGACAGCCATCTGTCCGATCATCGTGGGCGAAACAGCAACCGCCATCGCCATGAGCAATCGGCTGCTTGAACTTGGCGTCTTTGCCATTGGGTTTGGATATCCGGTGGTTCCTGAAGGTGAGGCTCGTATTCGAGTGCAGATTTCAGCTGCCCATGAACAAGAGCACCTTGATCACCTGATCGATGCTCTGCGCACCTTGAAGGAAGAATGCTGAATCATCGCTGAGTCATGCGGCCGATGAAGCCGCAGGCCTGTTGCGTCATTGATTGGCCTGCATGCTCCACCGGGCCGTATCTCCCCTGGCCATCTGTTGTGTCATGCAAGCGTACATGCTGCTTCAGACGTGTCTGCTTACAGCTGCCGTGTTTCTTGGTCCGGCACGTTGGCAACATTGATTGCTCTTAGCCTCGAGCAGCAATGATGGCATCCAGACGACTCTGTTCCATGTTGCGATTCCACTGGCCGTCTGCTTTCAGGGCGGAGCCGATGAGCAGGGCATTCGCATGTTGAAACAGCGTGGGAATGCGATCAGGGGTTACCCCTGATCCAATCAAGATTGGAAGATCGACCGCATCGCGGACCGATTCAACCTCGTTCTCGTCAACGGGCATGCCAGTCGATGTTCCAGTGAGTACGACGCCGTCGGCGCGGCAGAAGTCGGCGGCTTTTGCAGTCTCGGCAATATCGATGTCTGCAGTGATGGCGTGGGATGAATGCTTCTTCTTGATGTCGGCGAAGATGGAGATCTCTTCCGCATCGAGTTCGCGGCGAGCTCGCAGCAAGGGTCCTGCATCGGCTTCGCCCATCAGTCCTTCATCTGCAATGGAGGCGAAGACGAATCCTTCGGCTCGAATGAAGTTGGCATGGCAGGCTTTGGCGACGGACAGCGCCCCGATGTTGTCCCCGGCAAGAACCTGAACTCCAAGTGGTCCAGGCCAGTCCTGCCTGATGGCGCAGCCGACGGCCGTCATGGCGGCGACTGTTCCCGGTCCGGCATGCCGCAGCAGGTACGGGCGATCATGCATGTTCTCAATCAACATCGCGTCGAATCCAGCTGCGGCCAGCATGCGGGCTTCATCGCATGCGCGGTCGATGACGTGCTGCATGGAGGCGCACCCATCGGGTGACCCCGGAAGTGAGGCCAGATGAATCATGCCGACCAGTGCATGGTCTCGCCCGAGAATGGAAGCGGTCGTTGAGGACATGCCGAAGCTCCGTTGGTTATCGACGCGAACGATGGAGGTATGTTTTCCACCAATCAAGGATCTGATGCAGGCGATGCAGTCGCATGTCGGGTGGGCCGTTCCGGCTCATCCCGTGACTGGTTTCGCGTGGGTATCGGACGAAGGCGCACGGGATCTTTCGAACCTGCAGTGCAGCAAAGACCTGATCGGCTTGCTCGACGTTGCATCGCAAATCGCCTTCGGAGTGAATGATGAGTGTCGGGGTCTCGACGTTGCCCATGGTTCTGATGGGGCTGGAGTGCCACGTCTCGTCGGGGCAGTCCCAGAATGCTCCTGGAAAGTACTGGTCCGGCACGTCGACGAAGTCACTGTTGCCGCCCATGCTGACGAGATTCGAGACGCAGCGGTCGGTGATGGCTCCGGCGAAGTCGTTCGTGTGGCCGATGGCCCACAGTGTCATGTATCCGCCGTAGCTGCCTCCCATCACGCCCATGCGTTTCGAGTTGATCGATGGATTGGCGAGCATGGAATCGGTTACGGCTCGAATGTCTTCCCAGTCCTTGCCGCCCCAGGAGCCATGAATGGCCGCCGTATGCTCCTGCCCGTATCCCTTGCTTCCGCGTGGATTGGAATACACCACGATGTATCCGGCGTTGGCGAGCACCTGAAACTCATGGAAGAACGCTTCGCCGTATTGGGCATGTGGGCCGCCATGGATTTCCAGTACGGCTGGATAGGATTTGCCTTTCTTGAATCCAGGTG
>JAQWRC010000399.1 GCA_029243925.1 Phycisphaerales bacterium | reverse complement strand
GGTGGAGACAGCTGGCCGCTGAACAATCAACACTCCAGCCGACGCTGCCATGCCGTCAGCAGGACGGCTGCGGCCAACAACAAGCCGCCGTTTGCTTGATGTGCGCTGGTAATGATCACTTCAATGACGGGAACTGCCGCGTCGGGCGCACGAGCCAGGACCACGACGGTTGCCACGACACCCAGCAGGACCTGCACCGTCACCAGAATGCACAGGGCAATTCCAATACGACGCTGTACGCGACCGCCAGCGGGTGATCCGATCGCCCGAACCCCATTGATGATGGCCAGCAACATCACAAGAGCGGCGAGTGCAATGTGTGCCATGAGCAGATGATTCGTTCTCGACCCATCAAGCTCAAGGTCCATTGCAAGATGTCGGTACATGGCACCGATGATCAGTTGCAGCACAAGTCCGATCAACAATGCCCATGCCAGGAATCGGGCGAATCCGGCGCCATTGGTCGGCTCAGCACTGGGGCCATGCAGCCATCGCGTGCTGGTGATGGCGGCAATGAAGACCATGAATGCAAAGACGATCTGCCCGAATACGCCATGCACGATTCCCAGCGCCGTGCTCGGGGAAAGCACGGCTGCCTCTGCACTCATCGTGAGCACGCCGGTAACCCGCAATCCGCCAAGCACACCCTGGCCGATGACCATGAGCAGCACCAGTGAGCCGAGTATCCCGACCCACGTTCGACGATCAGCTCCCCACAGCACGATGCACAATGTCATCGAAGCAAGGCCGACGAACATGCCCGTCAGCCGATGGGCGTGCTCATAGAAGATGCCGCTGTCAAGATCGGCGACCATTTCTGAAAGTGGATAGAGCAGCATGTTGTGGCCGTAGGAGTTCGGCCAATCCGGCACAGCAAGCCCTGCTTCAAAGCCGGTGACAATGCCACCGCTGACCAACATCAAAAACGTCAGTACAGCGCATACCGCAGCGAAGGCACCATGCCAGACGATTGGCGACCGCGATCCCGAATGGGCCGATCGCATCCAACCACCGAGCAGGCCGCCAACTGCGCCCAAGACCAGTGACGCTCCGAACAAGCCAATAAACCAGATTCCCACATCACCAGATCCACCCACCAGGCTGCCGACCAGCATGAGATTGATGCAGGCACTGATGAAGCCGATTTCCAGGCCACGCCGGACTGCCCGCGATATGGAGTGGCATTGCGTATCCAGAATGGCGCCCAGAGCCGCCCCGGCACACAGCACCAGAAGGGTCACGATGAAGATGGCTTCGCCTGCCAGCGATCCCGGCTGCAGCATCGCCACATAGGACAGCAGCCACATTGCGGTCGTCGTGGCAAATGCAACCGCCAATGCACGAGATGTGCTGCCCTCAGACATGATGGTGGGATTTGGCTGCATTCACGTACTCCCTCGAGGAACGTGGAATCCTAGTCGGTATACTCCGAAGTTTGGAGTTCATGGTTGGATTTCTCTCGTGCGATACCGCTCCAACCTTTGCTAATGACCGATACCCCCACCACTTCGACTCCTGCCACCCTGCAGGAACTGCCCGCCACCTATGGTGCCTTGACCAAAGTGCGATTAAGCATGCTGGTGGTCGTCACCACGGGCGTCGGCTTCATCATGGCTTCGGTGGGACCGCTCGACTGGTGGACCTTGTTCTGGACCGTCGTAGGAACGATGGCATGTGCCTGCTCGGCCAACGGGCTGAACCAGGTGGTCGAAGTGCGTCGTGACACGTTGATGGATCGGACAAAGAACCGACCGATGCCCTCTGGCGCCATCAGTCGGCAGCATGGATGGATCGTTGCCGTGATCCTCGGCTATCTCGGCTTGTGTGCCCTGGTGTTCTTCGTGAACCTTGCTGCCGCCGGACTGTCGCTGCTGACCATGCTCATCTACGTGCTGCTGTACACGCCGATGAAACTCCGGACCACGCTGAACACGCTCGTAGGTGCTGTTGTAGGCGCCATTCCACCCCTCATCGGGTGGGTTGCCACTGGGAGCGAGTTGTCAATTGGCGCGTGGATTCTTGCCGCATTGCTCTTTGTCTGGCAGCTCCCACACTTTCTCGCCTTGGCCTGGCTCTACCGAGATGATTACGACCGAGCCGGGTTTAAAATGCTGCCCGGCGTCACTGGCGGGGAGCACATTACCTGTGAGGTTGTCCTGCTGACCACGATGCTGTTGATTCCGCTTGGCGTGACTGCCACCATGATCGGCATGACGGGCACGGCCTATGCCATCTTCGCCATCATCATGGGCATCGGATGGTCGATGCTTGCCTTTACCTTCTTTCGGCGCCGCGACCGTGGCAGCGCAAGACGTGTATTTCTGGCCAGCCTCCTCTACCTGCCTCTTCTTCTTGGCGTCATGATTGCGGATCGCAATGAACTCACTCCAGACCGGTCAAGCAGTCTGGTGCTGCAGCCCATCGACGAGGAGCCACCAAGAAGGAAGGCGCCGACTGAACCCGACCTGCCCTCAGCGACGCCCACCGATGGTTCCTAAGCAACACAAACAATCCGGCTTTCGATGGTCCGAGGGATGGTGGGTCGCTGCAGCAGCAATGGTGGCGTGTGTGGTTCTGATCCTTTGGGCTCTCGCTCCCGCGGCACTCCGCATGTTCGATCGGCCACCCGGAGATGGCCACACTGTTGCAAGCTACGCATTTGATCTGTCGAACCCGTCGATCAATCCAGATCTGATCAGCACTTCGATGCTTCACCGCGACATGGTCCCCGTCCTTGATGCGCCACACGTGCTCACCATGGCCGATGTCGACGAACGCAACGACAGCAGAACAACGCGATACCTCGTCTCGGATGATCTGGTCATTGGCGTGGTCCACGATGGAGTCGCCCGGGCGTATCCCCTGTCGGTCATGCACGTGCACGAACTCGTCCATGATGTTTTGGGCACAACACCGATCCTTGTCAGTTGGCACTGGCCATCTGGCGCATCACGTGTCCTCATTCGTGATCACCAGAATGACCAGTGGGGAATCAGCGGCCTGGCTGCGGGCGGGAATGCGCTGCTCTACAAGCGCAGTGAAGTGCAGGGAGGAGAATCGCTGCACTCCCAGTGGCTGGCGGAAACAATCACCGGGCCCAACGCTGGAACTCCGATTCGCACCATCCCCCATCGGGTGTGCAGATGGTCCGAATGGAAACAGGAGTATCCCGAGTCGACCGTTGCTGGCCCGGATCCGTCACTCAAGAAGCGATATCGAAAATCCGATCCCTCCACGTACTATGAAAACAACAAGATGCTGTTTGATTTGCCCGTCCCTGAAGGCAGTCCGCCAGCCAAATCGTGGATGACCTGTGTGGCGACTCCTGAAGGAGAAGTCGTACGCTCATGGACAGATCTACACAGCCGTGCCGTCGATGGCGTTGTTGAGGACAATGGGCTTCGATTCATGATTCATCGTGATCCAGACACCGTTGTGGTGCTCGATTCGTCGACGGGAACATTGGCGGATGCCCGCCATTCGCTGTGGTTTTCATTCCACGCCCTCAGGCCAGACGGCTTCAGCCACTAAATACAGCCGTATACCCCCCTACGCTGCTGCCATTTCGCCGCCCGCGGCGAAAATGCCGTTCCGAGAAATCGTGGAGCACAATGGCGCCATCGACCAATGTCGATGTTCAATGTCCGTGTTCGCGGAGCACACCGCTCCCACTTCATGGAAACACAAGGATTTCGCTTTCTCTCTCTCCCCTGGCCCTCGCGATCACATGGCTCCTCTTGTGGTCGCGGGGGTCTTTCATTCATGGCGCTTGCAGTCATGCGAGCAGGCGCATGGATCAGTACCCGGGAGCTAGTAGAACACACACAACATGAAGATCACAAGCACGAACCAGATTACATCCACAAAGTGCCAGTAGATCGCCGTGCTACGCAACAGAGGGGCAGCCACTCCACGGACAAGAGCGCACCAGACCACCACGGCAAGTGGAATCAGGCCCGCGATGATGTGTGCGCCATGCAGCCCGATGAGCACGAGCAAGCCCGTCCCGGCAAGTCGATGCCCTTCGTCCTGCTCCGTCAAGGCGCGCATGGAGCCAGTCCACTCCTGCCAGGCGATGGCCTGCATGAGAAGAAATGCAAGTGCAAGGCAAAGCGAGACGCTCAAGGCAACGCGCATCGTTGGAAGTCGCTCTTTGCGTGACGCAAGCACACCCCACTGCATGCTGACTCCGCTTGCGATCAGGACGCCGGTACTCCACCACAGCACACCCGGTAGAGGCGGGAGGTCATCAGGCCAATCGACTGCTTCAAGACGTATGGCCAGCATGACCAGCAGCGCGGCTCCGAAGAGAATCGCCAAGGCAGCAAGAAACAGCCAAAGACCGAAGCGGTTTGCTCCCGACTGTTCGCTTGTGGTTCGAAAGACGTTGCGGCCCATGGCCTTGCTCAGCTCAGTGTTCGCTTGGCGGAGGTGCCTTCGG
>JAQWRC010000237.1 GCA_029243925.1 Phycisphaerales bacterium | reverse complement strand
CCCCCCCATGTCCAGACATACCTCAACTTTGGCTGCGAGTCCGATCCAATCCGCCGATTGGCCAGGATTCCATCGCGCATTCACCCTGACAGAACTCATGGTGGTCATTGCTGTCATGGCCGTGCTTGTTGCAACCCTGGTTCCATCGCTCGCATCCACATTTCGACAAGCCAAATCCACCGCAGAACTCCAAGCCGCTAGGCAGCTGATTCGTGGCTACAACATGGCTTCCGAGGACAACAAGGGAAAACTACTGGTCGGCTATCTCTCGGATGATCCCGATGAGGATGACTACATGGGCGATGAAATCATCGTTGGCCCGGATGGCACTCCCATTCAAGGAATCGAGTTGCAACGCTGGACGTGGCGTTTGCTCCCCTACCTTGACGGCAATGTGGACGCCTTGTTTGTCGGGCAGGGCCAAGAGTACATCGATGGCATCAGAGGAACGGATGGATTCGCCTACATCGCCAGTGTCTACCCTTCATTTGGACTGAACGCCGAGTGGATGGGCGGTATGAAAGGTGGGACATACGCGGATCTGCACACACTGGGCACATTCACCGGTGAAACCTATTACGCCCAGCGCCGCTCCGAGGTCCGCCGTCCCGGCCAGCAACTGGTCTTCACCTCAGCCGCTGGCCCAATGGAATCAGGATCGTCCACCATCGAAGGGTACTTCTACACAAGCAGCCCCTGGTACCACACCAGTGGTTGGCGATGGAACACCGATGAAGAAGGACGCCCAACACTGTCCTATGAGCAAGGTGATCCAGCCGCATCCGGGTTCATCTCAGCACGCCACGATGGGCGAGCCGTTACGGCCATGCTTGATGGGCAAACCGCGCTAGAACCACTTGCAGATCTGGCTGATATGAGAAGGTGGTCCAACGACGCGACCAGTGCGGACTGGGTCATTGAGCCGCAGCTTCCGTAACACACGTCATTTCGTCACATGCACCGTGAACGTCATCCGGTGATCCGACGCCTCAACCTCACGGCCGGGGCCTGCCAACGCATATTCAAGTTCGATGGTCCCTGAATCAATCGCCGTGTAGGTAAGGATGCGAGTGCCACCGGTTCCAACAAGGCCGGCGCCGGCCGGTGTTGATCGGACAAAACGATCGCCGGCAGGCTTCAGAATTCCTTGGAGGGGCGACTGCAGCCGCCATGTCCATCCAGTACTTGGATTTTCCGACAACTGAATATTGACTTCATCGCCTACCACAGCCTGAATCGATGGCGTTGCCGCTGAAGCTGTGACCACAGATGGCGCAGTCGCGCAACCACACGCCATCATCACGACACAACAGACAAACGCGATGCGAGCAAGCGAACTGGTCATTCCACCGACACCTTCAGTGTAAATCGACGCGTAATGGAATCTGAACCCTGCTGGGGATTGTCATAGGCCAGTGACAACGTTGTGGTGCCCGCAGTCTGAGCTTGGAATCGTAGTTCCTGATAGGCCAGCAGACTGCTGTCCTTGAGTTGCTGCCCACTGTGAACCACACGCGTACCATCAGGCGTCAGAATAGAGGCCGCGGGCATCTGCTCCATCTCCCAGGCCATCCCACGAGCTGGTTCTTCCGGCAGACGAACCAGCAGCGTCTGCCCAGGCTTCAGCGTGACTGTTTCACCATTCTGCCCCTGCTCAACAACGACGGTATTGGGCCCTGGAGCAGGCTCTGCCCTCGGGCCCGATCCCGAACTCGGGCTCTGACAGCCAGCCAGCAGCACTCCCACGATGACGGCTCCGCACAAACGACTCAGCATTGTCAATGTCTCCTTTGAAGAGCGTGCATGCTACCCGGTCCTGCGATTACCCTCTACAACAGCCATGAGCCTCTCCGTCATCATCATCGCAAAAAATGAAGCCCGGGATATCGAGGACTGCCTGCGCAGCGTCGACTTCGCCGACGAAATCATTGTGGTGGATTCAGAGAGCACGGATGAAACCTGCGCCATCGCCGAAAAGTACACACCGCATGTGCACAGTGTCCCATGGAAGGGCTTTGGCCCCCAGAAGAACCATGCACTGGACCTCGCAACGAGCGATTGGATCCTCTCTCTCGACTGCGATGAGCGGGTGTCAAAGCAACTTCGGGAGCAACTCACCACTGCAATGGCGCAACCAGATGTCGCCGCCTACATGGTCCGATTTCGATCATCCTACTGCGGCCACTTCATGCGTTTCGGTGACTGGGGCGGCGAACGTAAACTTCGAATCTTCCGTCGCGATGCGGGCCGATTTGATGACGCTCCAGTACATGAGAAGATCATCATCGATGGACAGGTCCGAACCATTGGCGGCACCATAGACCACTACTCCGTGCGCTCCCGCGCCGACATGCAAGCCAAAGCTGCCCAGTACGCTGATTTGGGCGCACAAGCTGCGTTCGATGCGGGTCGAAAAGCAACCAGGACTTCTGCCATGTGTCGAGGCGCCTTCGCGTTTCTTCGAGGCTACATCCTCAAGGGTGGCGTGCTTGATGGATACCGTGGCTTCACCCTCGCGATTGACATTGCATCCAGTACCCGTCGCAAGCATGCTGCCTTGGCCAGACTCTGCAAACGCACACATGAAGCCTGAAATCGCATGACAACCGCCGCGTCCTGCTGGACGCGGCGGTTGCGCGGCTGCGCTTCCCCTGAAGAACGGGTGAGCCGGCAGCGGCGCCCCTCATTTTCTGGCCACGGCGGAACGCTTCGGTGCACTGCTGCGGACACGCTTGGAAGCTCCCTTCTTGCGTGAAGTCTCATTGATGACAACCGGCCGTATCGGCTTCCTCGGACTTCTGTGAGTGACTCGCGAGCTGTTGCCTGTGGATGCATCCGACTTGGACGCGTCGTTCGTGGCCACCGTCGTCTCCGACTCGGACAGTTCACCATTGATAAGTGCGTTGAGGTCCTGATACATGCTCAAGTGGATCTCATCGACTTCATCCCAGAGCTTGGTGATTTCATCATCATTCAGTGACCACCAGTCATGATGGAAGCCACGAACATAGATGTAGGCATCCCAGATTCCCAAACCGGCGATGCGGTGGGTGTTGCCATCTGCATCGGTCCATCGAGCGTCCAGTGAAGGTCGAGCTTGATCCCGGATAAGTTCTTCGTTGCTCAGGAAATGTCGCCAGCCACCGATTTCCTGATCCTGATAGCGGGAGCACATCTGGACATAGACGGGAACCTTGCCTTCAACCATCTCGATGCAGGTCTCGATGTGCTGCTGGATTCGTACGCTGTCATCACCACCGGGGTTGTACTCGTAGGTCTCGGGGAAGATGGCCGCGGAACGCTTCATTAGACGAGTCACGTCGGGCCCGTCGTGGGACAACTTGGTCCAGCGTTTCTTGGGAAATCCCCAGTAGCCGAACTTGGCGTTGGGACGCATTTCTTCTGCATACTCCAGGCCCTCGATGTAGAAATCCATGATCTCATCCATCAGTTCCTGATTAGCATTGTTCATCATCGGCCACCAGTCACCCTCCATGTCAAGGACCACGGGGCCGTCGTACTCATAAGGGATGTTTGCATCGAGCCAGGCTTCGAAGCGCTCGAGATCCTGATCCGAATAGTGATTGTCTGCGTTCTGATCGACGCCACCGCCGTAGCAGTAGGGCAGCACATCGATGCTGTGCTTTGTGTTGTACCCACGAGTCCGCCATCCCTGATCCAACTGCAAGCCTTTCTCGGCTCGCTCCTGGACGCGGGAGTACTTGTCGTAATAGATCGCATCAATGAGAACAGGCGCTGGACCAACCAGAGTCGTCGAATCAGCATCAGGAGCGTCATTGGAACTCGATGCATCAACAGCAACACGCCCCCAATTCTCAAATACGGTCAGCAGGTCATCGATGTCCGTTTGCCCGTTGTGATTGAAATCGGTCGGGCACGCTTCGCCGTCTGCTGGGCAGGTGTGGTACATGTTGCTGAGCACGACCAGGAGATCCGCGACATCAACGCGGCTGTCAAGGGTGGAATCACCGGGCAGGTTGCCCAGGGCCGTGGAGGCCAGGCTCAAGCAGGCAGTGGATGTAACGATCGCGCAAGTGGCAGCGCCACGGTTCTTGAAAGGGTGCATTTCAGGGGTCCTTTGAGGGGTGTCCTTGACCTGACTCACCAGTGACTCAGGCCTCACCTCCACCTATCCGGTTGTCCGCCCCCCATGTGACCCGACTTGAGAATTTTCACCACGCCTTGCCTCAAGCAGATGAAATACGGCTTGAAACAGCATTCAAGCAATCGAATGCCGTCCCAAAGCATGCGTGCCACCCTAGTCAATGAACTCAAGCCATCGACTCGTTCACGTGAGCATTGAAATCAACTCAAATGGCCGCGTGGCGGGCCCACCAGATCGAATCTGCGGCCCAACTGGAACGGCGATGCCACTCCACACGATGATCAGTTTGATGGTGCCTCAGGCATGATGACCCAGAGGATGATGTAGAGCAGGAACGTGCCGATGACGACGCCAAGCGGAATCAGGAGAATAAAGCCCAATCGGACCAGCACGGGATCGATCTTGTATTCAGCGGCAATGCCGCCACAGACCCCAGCAATGATCTTGTTGTCCATAGTACGAGCGAGGGCCATGGAGAGCCTCCTTTCACCGTGATGAGATCAGGCTACCAATGATTTGTCGGTTGTGACAGCAATCAAGGGGCTAGAATACGGCCATGTGGCTCTTACGCATACTCACCGCACTGCAGGAAGACTTCGGGCTGTGGCTGATGGGCATTCTCATTGTTGAGGGACTCTTCGCCTTCATCATGATGTTCATGTTCCCCCCCGCCTCTCTGGCCATGGTCTTTCTGGGCCTCATTACGCTCGCACTCTCGATCATCGTCAAAATGTGTCTCGGATGGGCGATCAGGATTCTGGCCCGTGCCCTCCGAGTTGAAGTCCCCACCGCCAAATCCGAAGCACCCGCGGCTTGACCTATCATGCGGGCTTCTTGCATGCCTGCTCAGGAGCTCCCCATGCCTACACTCGACATCGACACGATCAAGACGACCCTGCTCGAACATCATGGGGCATTGCACCAGGAACGGATCAACACCGGCCTGCATCATGTCGCGAGACTGTGGCAAGACAGCGACGGTGATCAAGCGGCGTTCAATGCGTTCTGTGAACAACATTTCGTTTCCGATGAAGCAGATCTGAAGAGGCTGCTGGATCGATTTGAAATCATGCTGACCACCGTGCATGGACATCTCACCGAGATTGGGCGTGATCTTCGCCGCTGGTCCGATCTGCGTGGAGATGACTTCGAGGGCGTTGATGCCCTCATGGCCACATTCGCACCTGCGCCTGATCTTTCCGACCAGTTCTATCGTCAGAAGCTGGCCTTCATTGGACTTCTGAACTTCCCTCGCCCCGACCTGACCACCATGCTCGCCGAAGGCGATGACTGGTCCATCGATGAATGGGCAGCCGTGCGCATCGGCAAGGCATTCGGCCCACGCATTCCGGTTGAAGTCAACGATCTTGCACGAACACTTGGACACAGCTCCAACCATTGGGTCGCTTCATTTCATGTGCCTGTCGGTGGACTGATCGACGAGGATGGCCGCAAGCCATTTGATCCAGATCGACGACTGCTTGCCCACTGGCTGATCCGCGAAGAAGTGCGGGCCGGTTATGCACAGGAACAAGGTGTTGCAACACAGCGTGCCTTGATGTGGGTCATGAAACGGCAGATCGACGGCACCATCCCACAAGCGGTCATGGATGGATCGCTGGACGACTGGGATCCTGTTGCCAATACCCTCAATGGCAGTGATGCCGGCGAACTCCTTGGTCCCGTGCGGTATGAACGATGGCTGGACTGCTTCACTGTCGCCAAGGCGCTCGACGAGCACCACCACGAACATCCCACGGCCATCGCCCGGAAATTCGAACTTGCACGTGAGATGCCTGAAGATGAAGTCGAGCGTCTGCTCATTGACCTTCTCTCTGCGCCGGTGCGAGGCGTCATCGCCGAGCGCGTCCAAGCTGCACTCGGACGACCGCTGGAGGCGCATGACATCTACTTTGATGAACTGTCACCAAGCCCACCGGTCGACGACCTGAACCGAATGGTGCGTGAGCGCATTGGTGACAACCTCGGCATGCAGAAAAAACTCCCCGAGATCCTTCGTGGCCTCGGATTTCCAGATGAAGAGGCCGAATTTCTCGGCACCCGCGTCCAAGTGGAAATTGCCCGGGGCTCCGGACATGCAATGCGGCCTGGAATGCCGCAGTACGCAGCATGGCTCCGCACCAACTCGCTGGATGACGAACTCGGCTGGGACGGATTTGACACCGGCATGCACGAACTCGGGCACAACCTCGAGCAACTGATCTCGACACATTGGGTCCCACGCCCGGCACTGCGCAACGTACCCAACACTGCCTGCACAGAAGCCTTTGCATTCCTCTACCAATCGAAGGCTGGCGACGTCCTTGGAGTAGAGACCGATCCAAACCTGCCTGATGCATGGACGATGGACACCATCCAGACCATGCTTGATGCCTGTCAGATTGCAGGACCTGCATTGGTGGATCTGTACGCCTGGCGGTGGCTCTACGCCAACCCGGACGCAGATGCTGCAGCATTCCGTGACGCGGTGATCTCCATCGCCACAGACCTCTGGGATCGCTTCTACGCCGAATACTATGGACCCGATCCGTACCATATTCTGGCTGCATACCAGCACATGGTTGCCCACCCGCTGTATCTCCCCGATTACGCCATCGGCCACATCCAGAGCCAACTCATCCGCACGCACATGCGATCACGCGATCTCGCTGCAGAAACGAAGCGAATCTGTTCCATTGGCTGCTTCACACCAGATCTGTGGACCCGGAAAGCAGTTGGATCACCCATCAGCGTCGAGCCGATGATCAAAGATGTGGAAGAAGCACTTTCCACATTGTCCGCCCTTGTGCCCCACTGAGAACAGCACCGTGACTACCCACGACATTCTGCTGCTGGAACGTATCCACGAATCCGCTGAAGTTGCGCTCGTCCGCGAGGGGCTTCGCGTCAAACGTGTTGACAAGGGGCTCAGTGAAGACGATTTGATCCAGCAACTCGCCGATGTGCGAATGCTCGGCATCCGCTCCAAAACCCATGTCACTTCAGCTGTCCTGAATGCGGCTCCGCATCTGGAAGCAATCGGGTGCTTCTGCATCGGAACAAACCAGGTTGATCTTGACGCGGCGGCGGACAAAGGCATTGCGGTCTTCAACTCTCCGTTCTCAAATACACGCTCAGTGGCGGAAATGACACTTGCGGAAATCATCGCCCTCCACCGGCAGCTTTTCGATCGCAGTCGGCACCTGCACGAGGGACGCTGGGACAAGAGCGCCACTGCAGCCCATGAAGTCCGAGGGCGGACGCTGGGCATTGTCGGCTATGGCCATATCGGGTCCCAGATTTCCGTGCTCGCGGAAGCACTTGGGATGCGAGTGATCTACCACGATATTCTTCCTGTCATGCCGATGGGCAATGCTCGCGCCTGCTCCAGTCTTCATGAACTCATCGAGCAGGCCGACGTGGTCTCGCTGCACGTCCCGGAAACCGAGGCTACTCGACAACTCATCGGTGCACGTGAACTTTCAATAATGAAGTCGACTGCCCTGCTGATCAACAATGCACGTGGCAGCGTGGTCGATCTGCAGGCTCTGCGCGACGCACTCTCCAACCAATCGATTGCCGGAGCGGCACTGGACGTCTACCCGGCTGAGCCATCGTCCAACTCGGATGGATTCGACTGTCCACTGGCTGGCCTCCCCAATGTCATACTCACGCCGCACATCGGCGGCAGCACCGAAGAAGCGCAGGAACAGATTGCACGCGAAGTTGCGATGAAACTCTCCCACTATGCCATGACTGGGACGACAACATCATCCGTCAATGTGCCGGAAGTCGAGTTGCCGCTCCGTCCTGAAGAGCAGGTGCGTATCCTCCACTTCCACCGGAATGTGCCGGGTGTACTCAGCAAGATGCACGCGATCATCGCCGAACACGAGATCAACATCACAGCGGAATACCTGCGGACAACAGGTTCGCTGAGCTATGTGATTCTTGATTGCGGACGCCTGAAAGGCACCGATGCCCTGCAACGGCTTGAGTCACTTGAAGAGACCATCCGGATGCGGGTACTCAAGACAACCTGACTACCACTTCCCGTCCGTCACACGTGGCCATCGGTCGGTTCTGAATGGCCCCACCGGCAAACCACATGAACCGGTCAGATTCGGTTCAGCATCGTCATCCCATGCGAATCTCGCCGCCACAGGCGCAGGCACCGCATCACTGCGCAGACGGACAAGCCGGCCAACGACATCAGCCTGGGCCGGATGGAAGACCTGATCGGCTCCGGCAATCTGGAAATGAGTCGGCACGCCACCATCACTGGTCATCAGCGGCAGGCACTTCCCCACGAACCGAAGAACAATCGCATTGTCGTCAACGTCCATCCCAACATACGCGGGCGCCGTTGCGATCACGTCATGTCCATAGTCATTGCTGCGTGCAAGCAGTGCCAGGCGATGGCCGACGGGCTCCTTGTTCTTGGGGTGGATGTCTGCAGGATTGCCCACGTCCATGGTCACGGCCATGCCCGTCGCAGGCAGACGAAGTGCTGCGGCTTGCGACTCACGCAACTCGGCGCATGCATCTGGACGTCCATAATCATAGGGTGCGATCTGCACAAAGTAGAAGGGGAAATCACCCTGCTCCCACTGCGCTCGCCAATCTTCGATCATCGCGGGAAAGAGCACTTCGTACTGCGCTGCCCTGCCGACGTTCGACTCGCCCTGGTACCAGATGACACCACGCATGGCGAAAGGAATGATCGGCTCAAGCATCCCGTTGGCCAGATGAGCCGGCTTGTGATTTGCGGGCATCTCGTTCGTTTGTGTCCGAGTTGAAATGCGGCGCACCCATGTGCCATCAAGAGCGAGCCGTTCTCCCGCATCGTCAACTGGGCCAAGGCGCATGTCCTCGGAGCTACCCGAGAATCCACCAAGCCCATGATCATCCTGCACCCGGACAGTCAACACTGCGGGACCGGCATCAACCAGTGCGGCTGGGATGACATAGCGGCGCGGTGCCTGCCAATCGGTTCCGCGGCCGACCTGCAATCCATTGAAATACGTATGGTCGGCATCATCGACTGCACCAAGGGTGAGTTCGAGATCACGCCCCTTCCAGGAGTTTGGGATCTGTACGTGGCGTCGGTACCAGACGACACCATCAAGATCAT
>JAQWRC010000236.1 GCA_029243925.1 Phycisphaerales bacterium | reverse complement strand
GTTTGAAGGCGAACGAGTCCCATCGTTGCGAGGTCATCGATGGCGTGCCGTTCGTCTGGCTTCGAACACGAGCTTACAGCGGCAATTCGGTCTCGAAGTTGCTCAACATGCTTTCATTCGTGAGGCATCTGCGACGGCGTTCTGATCTTCCGGATACCAAGCCGGACATTATCATTGGTTCTTCTCCACATCCCTTCGCAGCGGATGAGGCCCGACGGATTGCGTGCCAGCTCAACGTACCTTTCTGTCTTGAAATACGTGATCTCTGGCCACAGACACTCACTGATGTCGGTGGGTTGTCAGCGTGGCACCCCGTGGTGCTCTGGATGCGTCGCATCGAGCGCCGTTTGTATCGAGCGGCACGATGTATCGTGACCCTGCTGCCGAACTCCCGGAAGTACTTTGAATCCCACGGCGTCTCTTCTTCTTCTATCAAGTGGATTCCCAACGGCATTGATCGCGACATGCTCCCGCCACCGCGGGGCCCACTGGAGGACGGCTATTTCAGAATCATGTTCGTCGGGATACACGGCCTGGTGTATGGATTGGAGACGGTTGTCGAGGCTGCTTCCATATTGCAGAAGGAACCCGCTGCTTCACACATCCGATTCGTGCTTGTCGGCGATGGGCCGCAGAAGCAGGGATTGATTGATCGTGCCGAACAGCTGGGCTTGAATAACATCGAGTTCAGAGACAGCGTGCCCAAGTCGGATGTTTACGATGTGATGCAGGAGGCGGATGCTCTGCTCATGCCGCTCAAGCAGAGCGCGGTGCACGAGTATGGGATCAGCCCCAACAAGTTGTTCGAGTACATGTCGGTTGAGCGTCCGGTTATTTTTGCGGCGGAATCATCAGCCAATCTGATCAACGAGGCGGATGCGGGTATGACGATTCCGCCACAGCAGCCGGCGGAGCTTGCTCGTGCCGCCGTTGCTCTGGACCGGTTGTCGCAAGAGGAGCGTGACCAAATGGGTCGCCGGGGTCGAGCGTGGGTTGAAGCCAATTACGACTTGGACAGCTTGGCCGCGGGCCTTGCGGATGCGTTGAGGGTGGCTGCGGGCGATTCGAGCGCGTGAGATGTGCTTGGCGGATATCCTGTGCCACTTCCAAGGGAAATCAATGACCATGAATCCGATCGTCGACAGACCAATACGAATCGCCCTGCTCGGGACAGGCCGGATCGCCGGAAAGCATCTCCATGCGATTGCAGAACACGGTGAGGAGCTCGAACTCGTCGGCGTGTGTGATGTCTGCCCTGAAGCACTGAAGCACGAGTCGATTCCAGAGGGAACTCCGGTCTATGACGATCTGGAGACGATGGTGCTTGAGACCAAGCCCGATATCGTTTCGATCTGCACGCCCAGTGGGATGCATCCTGATCATGCGATTCGATGCGCCGCCCTTGGTGTTCATGTCATGACTGAAAAGCCGATGGCGACTCGGTGGCAAGATGGTCTCGACATGGTCAGAGCGTGCGATGATGCTGGTGTCCGACTCTTTGTCGTCAAGCAAAATCGTTTGAACGCGACACTCCAGTTGCTGAAGCGTGCCGTCAGCGAAAATCGATTTGGCCGCATTCACATGGTGAACATCAACGTCTTCTGGACCAGGCCGCAGGAATACTACGATGCAGCCGGGTGGCGTGGAACATGGGAGCATGATGGTGGCGCCTTCATGAATCAGGCCAGCCACTACATCGACCTACTTGATTGGCTGGTCGGTCCGGTTGAATCCATCCACGCGATGATGGCCACACGGGAGCGAGACATCGAGGTGGAAGACACGGGTGTTCTGAATGTTCGATGGCGAAGCGGAGCGATGGGCAGCATGAACGTGACGATGCTCACGTATCCAAAGAATCTCGAAGGTTCAATCACGATCCTTGGAGAACACGGAACCGTTCGCATCGGCGGGGTCGCTGTCAATGAAATTCAGGAATGGTCATTTGCAGATGAACACCCAGATGATTCGTCCATCCGCGACGCGTCATATGAAACAGCATCCGTGTATGGCTACGGACATTCGCCGTACTACCACAACGTGATCGAATCGTTGCGTGGTCGTGCAGAAGCAATGACGGATGGGCGGGAGGGCCTCAAGAGCCTCGAGCTTCTGATCGCCGCCTATCTCTCTGCGCGTGATGGCGAAACAACCAACCTTCCGCTTGAATACTAGGAGCTGCCCGATGAGCGCACCATTCATCCATGACACTGCAATTGTCGACGAAGGTGCTCGCATCGGTGACGACAGCCGTGTGTGGCACTGGGTGCACGTCTGTGGCGGCGCGGTCATTGGAAACGGATGTTCACTGGGACAGAATGTGTTCGTTGGCAATGCCGTCGTCATCGGAAACAATGTGAAGATTCAGAACAATGTCTCCGTCTACGACAACGTGACACTTGAGGACGATGTGTTCTGTGGCCCCAGTATGGTGTTCACGAATGTCTACAACCCGAGATCGGCTGTGGTCAGAAAAGATGAATACCTGGATACGGTCGTACGCCGCGGTGCGACACTCGGTGCAAATTGCACGCTCATCTGCGGAGTCACGGTGGGCAGAAACGCATTCGTTGGCGCAGGTGCCGTGGTCAACAAGGACGTGCCAGACCATGCCTTGGTGGTCGGCGTGCCGGCTCGACAGGTCGGTTGGATGAGTGCGCACGGTGAACAGCTTGATCTCCCTCTGGAGGGCGAAGGCTCATGCAATTGCTCGCAGACTGACGATCGGTATGTACTTGAAGACTCAATAGTGCGACGTATTGAGGCGTGATCCACACGGATGGCTCGCCCATCTGCCTGGATACACATGATCATGAAGCGATTCCTGGATGTCATCTTGTCGGCTGCTGCTCTAGTTGTAC
>JAQWRC010000219.1 GCA_029243925.1 Phycisphaerales bacterium | reverse complement strand
CTGTCGTGTCAGCAGGGGGGTTGAGCGGGGCATGTCGAGCTTGGCACTGCTCATCACGACATCTCCAAGCACAAGATGCTTCCCTCCGTACCAGTCATCGCCTGCGATTGGCCAACCCAAATGCGACAGATGCACTCTGATCTGGTGTGTACGCCCGGTGCGAAGCTCAAGTTCCACGAGCGTGAACCCCTCGTACCGTTCTCGAACCCGGTAGATCGTCACGGAATCCTTGGCCGCTTCATCATGCCGAACTGCATAGCGTTGTCGTTGCGTCGGGTGCATTCCAAGCGGAAGATCAATCACATCAGCCGCCGGCTCGACCGATCCGTGGACCAGTGCGAGGTACCGTTTTCGAGTCTTGCGCTCTTCGAACTGCTTGCCAAGTTTCCAGTGCGTCGTATCGTCCTTGGCCGCCACCATCACGCCTGACGTATGTCGATCAAGACGATGGACCACGCCGGGGCGGGCATTGTTTCGTCCGACATCGGACAGGCCGCCGCCGCTGACATTCTGAAAGTGCCACGCAAGCCCGTTGATGATGGTTCCTGATTGATGACCGCGGGCTGGATGCACAATGATGTCATCCTGCTTGTTGATCACGATCAGATGATCATCCTCATGCAGGATCTCCAATGGAATCTCTTCGGCCGGAAGATCACTGCTTGGCGGTGGGGGCAGGAGGACTTCCACGACATCTCCAAGTCGAACGTGCGTCGATGACTTTGGCACTCGATCGTTGAGGGTGACTGCCTCAGCGCCGATGAGCTCCTGCAACTTCGTCCTGCTCATCCATGGGATGCGATCAACGAGATATCGATCAAGTCGCTTATCCAGATCACGAGACAGTGTGAAAACGACGGTTACTGGACCGTCCTGCTTCCTGTTTGACTCATAAATTGTTTCAAGCCGACGAGGATCGACCTTGCCTCCGTCATTGACGATGTTCGTAGTTCGATCGTCAGCGGGGACGCTGGAATCACTCACGGAGTCGTTTCGCTCTCATCAAGGTCCGCGGCCGGAGCTTCATTCGAAGGGGCAGTGGTTGGAGCGGATGTCGGCAGATTGAGTGGATTCGTCAACTCTTCAATGGTCGTGGGGGCATCGAAGGTTGGTACGACCGGGAGATCCGGTACTGCCGGAGGAGCCTCTGGCAGTTCTACGAGTTCATCATAGAGTTCAATGGTCGATGCTCTTGACCGAGAGCGGGCTGCAATGAAGGGATACATCGATTCAGCTCGAAGTGCCGCCTGTTCATAGAGCGTTCGGGCGGCATCAAGTTGGCCTCTGGATTCCGCAACCGCAGCCTGTCCATTCAATGCCGTTGCCGCCATAAGTGTGTCGCCGTTTGTTTCCGAGATCCCGGCGAGGATTTGACCGTAGAGCGTATCCGCTCGTTCAAGATTGAAGAGACGATCCTCATCACTCAACGCATCGGTGCTGTCGGCGGCAGCGCCGATGGGGCGAACCAGATAGACCGACCTCATGTAGATGCTGGCTGCTCGAATACGTGCCTGATTGGCGACAGAATCAATGCTCGGATATTGGATGGCAACATCTTCAAGCGATGCGGGCAGTTGCGCTTCCTGGAGTGAAATCCATGCCTCGTTCTGTGCCCGAAGTTCCTTCTGCTGCCAGTTGACGATGAACAGGTACGCCACGATTGCCACGAGCATGGCCAGGAGCCATGAAGGGCCCTTGGTCTTGAGCCAAACGACGAAATCCTCGTTCAAGCGATCGTTGGCAAGTTCCGACTTTTGTACGTCTTTGAGTCGTTCGCGATCCATTGTTCAGTCTTCTCGATGTCGTAGTACGACTGGGGCAAGTTGGGTGAATATCGTCAAGAGGCCCATGGTATCTCCGCATGCAGATCGGAGCAATGGGACGGAATGGCCTTCTATCGTCACCTACGCAACCTGAGAGCCACGAGGCTCCTCTCCAACTGATTGAGGCAGGCATTAAAGAACCGTGGGTGCCCTTCAGATCGGATGAATGTGGGGGCTGTTCCGGCCATCAGAGCTCGTCGGATATGCGCCAGTTCATCCCAATGATCTACCACGGAGAGCCCGGCTCGACGTCTGGCCGAGGCCATCGCGTTGACCGGCTTTGCCGTGACCAATCGGTCCGGGAGCGCCCAAAGCTGTCGTTCGAGAAAGACCGCATCTTCAAGCCAGTGCCCTGGCCTGACTTCGGCAAGGTCAATCAGTGCGACCGGTCCGGATTGCAGACCTGTTCTCGACATGGCATTTGCAAAATGAAGATCACCATGGATCCAGTGATCGGTGTCCCGTTCTCGCCAGCGATCCACGAGTCCATCAATGCCGCTGGAGAGTGATTTCAACAGGCTGAGCCATCGAACGCTGTCAGCAGGCTCATTGCGGCGAACTGAAACTCGTGCCTCATCGACCATGGCAGCCCAATGTTCGACCCGTACCTGTTCGTCCTGAATCACGTAGCGGTCTGCAGATTGCCAGAAACGTACTGCTGCATCGGCTATGCGACGAGCGTGATCTTTGTGCCATCTCATGCCCAATGGCCCATGCGACAACTTTTCAAACACAACCCAGCCAAGGTCGTACCCGCACAATGTGGTCCCACTGGCATACAGACGTGGGATCACGGGATCATCCAGATCGCCTGGTTCTGGTTGCAATCGGTGCAGCCACGTCAGCTCTCTGGGCCCGACTGGAATCTTGACAATGACATCATGAGGTTCGCCGCGGTCCGACTTCCACTTTGCTCGTCCTGTCGCTGCGCCGCCACGTTGCCAATCCGCCTTGAACCAGATCACATCGTGCAATCTGCCATCGCATGCCTCCGTCAGATGAGGAAGCAGCGTGGCGGCAAGACTCCGATGATCGTTCGAAGGCGGGGGGGTCATGGAGCGGGCGACGTGATATTGATG
>JAQWRC010000041.1 GCA_029243925.1 Phycisphaerales bacterium | reverse complement strand
CCCCATGGCACGTGGAGATGGGCTGAACGTCAACTTGATTGAGCGGTGCATGCCGTCATCCAGTTGCAGTTCAAGAGTCATTGGTTTCTTGAGCTGCTGCAGATTGACTGGTGGGCCGGATGTTCTGATATCAATCCAGAGTTTCGAACCTTCAACCTGTGTACGGCTGTTTGGATCGGTCCAGTCGCTGAAGCGCCCATCGACCTGCATGTGCGAGGTACTGCATGCGCTGCAGAGCGACATCCACGCACATGCAGAAATGCAGATGACAGAATGCCGCCGTCTGCGAAGCGATGCGAGCGGCGGCATTCCGTATTGCAGTCCCCCCGGATAAAAGAGGGACGCCAATCGGGTTTGAATGAATCGTGTGCCCGACTGGAGTTGCGTACGGATGGTGTTGCAGTGCATGGATGCAGTTCCACAGTGCCGGTGGAGGCACTGAAAGCCTTGCATTGAGGTCCGGAAACTACCCTCAGTTCCGTTCCACCATTCACCTCTCAAAGAGAGGCCCACCACTGAAACGGCGGAAAACAAAGTCTCCTCCATGCCGACAGCACATCCATCCTAGTCCTTCGTCCACAAGGATCAAGGTGCTTTATTCGGTGGCGACTGCCTTTTTAGTGGCGATAAAGTGTCTTTTTGATCATCGAGGGGACTTTCCTGTGGCAGCACGCTTGGAGGCATGAGTTATCCACATTTTGCTCCCAGCCGTTTGAAGCTCCGGTGAGGGCCTTTGATTCAAAGATTGATTTGATCAAAGGCGTCTTTGTGCACTCAAAATGCACCTGCTGCTGGAGAGCCGTTGGGCTCCGTTGATTTCAATGGAAACGCGCCAATCGCATGCCTGGCGAGCGGTGTCGCTGGCCGTTGCGCTCGCCTGCACTTGGGGCAGTGTCAGGGGCGCAGCAGAACGATGTGCTTCATGTGTCGCGTGTGCGATGTTGCATGTGCAGTGATGCTCATCATGGCGTGTGATGTGCGCACGACATCATGCTCGACAGCACGTGTTGGCGACTGGCAGGTAGACGCAGTGATTTATTGTGCTCGATCTGTCCAGACTTCAAGTGTGACGTCGTACATGACTGGCGCCGTGGCGTCATCTGGATTGATTCGGTAGGGGCCAACAATGGAGCGAAGTCGGCCAGTCGCGCCACCGTATTTTGATGTTGTCGCCCGTGCCCACGCATCAATGTCCTCGGCGGCTAGTTGCCGTTTGACTTGTGTACTCAGGAGGTCCCCATCCGGGCGTGGCACAGCGGTCCAGATGATGGAGCCGTCGCTGGCAACGGAACACGGTCCGGTCAGTTGAACTTCAGCCGCAGTCGTCCGCATCGTCTCGGCGACTGGTGCAGATGTATCTGCGCGATTCACATGGCAGCCGAAGCTAGTCAGGAGCATGACGCCGTACAGCAGGCTTGTGGTCGATTGAGGCCTCATTGAATACTCCAATGCGTGTTCATCAAGCAGGCATTCTACTCGATCGGGTATCCTCGGGCCGGTAGGAAATCAGGCCGATCGGCAAGGTGGATGTGCAATGAGCAATGATGTGTTTCAAGATGTACCAGTAATCCCATTCGAAGGCCCGGATTCAAGAAATCCGTTGGCATTCAAACACTATGAGGCGGATGCTGTGGTTGCCGGGAAGCCTATGCGTGAGCACCTTCGGTTTGCGGCTGCATACTGGCACACGATGCGTAATCCTCTTGGCGATCCATTTGGCGTCGGAACGGCGAAGATGCCTTGGGATGATGGAAGCGATTCCATCGACAATGCCCTGCGGCGGGCGGATGTCTTCTTCGAGTTTCTCGGCAAGATCGGCATCGACTACTACTGTTTTCATGATCGCGATGTTGCGCCGGAACTCAGTACGCAGGGTGCAACGAGTGACGCATTGGACCGTGTCGTCAATCACCTGCAGGAGCATCAAGTGGCCTCGGGTCGCCGTCTTCTCTGGGGGACTGCGTGTCTCTTCGCCCATCCTCGGTATGTCCATGGTGCGGCCACGTCCTGCTCTGTGGATGTCTTTGCCTGTGCTGCTGCGCAGGTTCGACATGCCCTGGATTGCACGCATCGTCTTGGTGGAGCGGGATATGTTTTCTGGGGTGGTCGTGAAGGCTATACCTCCCTTTTGAATACCGACATGCAGCGTGAGCGTGAGCATCTGGCTCGCTTTCTACACATGGCGGTGGAGCATAAGCAGTCCATTGGATTCGATGGCGCCCTTTATATTGAGCCCAAACCGATGGAGCCGGCCACCCATCAGTACGATTCAGATGCCGCGGCATGCCTGAACTTCCTTCGCGAGTTTGATTTGCTTGAACATTTCATGCTGAACATCGAGACAAATCATGCGACCCTTGCCGGTCACGGGATGGAGCATGAGCTCAAGGTCGCTGCCAATGCAGATCGACTCGGGTCCATCGATGCGAACATGGGGCATCCACAGTTGGGATGGGATACGGATCAGTTTCCGATGGATCTTGCAGATGCTACGAGAGTCATGCTGGTCGTCCTCGAGATGGGTGGGTTCACGACGGGCGGGCTCAACTTCGACGCGAAACGAAGGCGGGAATCATTTGATCCCGTGGATTTGTTTCACGCTCACATCGGTGGGATGGACACCTTTGCTCGGGCATTGAAGTCAGCAGATGTTGTACTCCGGGATGGACGCCTGAGCTCATTTTTGAAGCAGCGATACTCCGAATGGGACAGTGACCTTGGTCAAAGAATCGAGGCGGGGGAGATAGGTCTCGTGGAGTTGGAGGCGATTGCCAATCAGCGTGGAGAGCCGGTCCTGCGTTCCGGTCGACAGGAGATGCTTGAAGGCATCTTTAACGACGCTCTGTGAGGGTCCCATATTCAGTGGGAAGTCGTCTTCGTTTCAATCTGACTTGAAACGAAGTGGATTTCGGTGTTGAAGTCAACCGGAACGGCCGAAGAAACGTATCCAGACCCTAGCAAGGGTTGAATTCCTTTTTTGGAGTGTTCTGGGATGCGACAACGAAACATGCTGGTGGCTGGAATCTTCTCGCTGATCATGTCATCCGGTGCCATGGCGGGCTGGGTTGACTATCAGGATGTGCATCGAGATATCACCGTTGCATTTGGTGCTGATTCGGTAGGCATGCATGATGACCAGGATGGATTCTGGTTTGCAACACTTGAGCAGGGCAATGCGCAGGGTATGGTT
>JAQWRC010000210.1 GCA_029243925.1 Phycisphaerales bacterium | reverse complement strand
TAGACCTCGGTCTTGCCCGAACCGGTCACACCGAGGAGCAGATGCGTTGAGAATCCTTCCCCAAGATGGCTGCCAATGGCATCGATGACCTGCTGTTGTGTAGGTGTTGGCTCATCGGGGACGAGTTCGCCTGGAAGGGGTACCCGCCACTTTGCTTCAATCTCAGTGCGCCGATGCTCGACCAGCATTCCATGGTGGAGGAGTCGATCCACGGGCCCGTTGGTGCGAATGTTTGCACGTTCTCGAAGTTGAATCAGGTCAATGGGACGTTCGCCTGCCGGTAGTGCGTGGAGCGTGTCAAGCACGTTCTGTTGCTTGGCGGTCAGTTTGTGGGTGCTGCTGGCGTCTGGGGCGAGATCGATCAATCGGCGCTTGACCGAGCCTACGCCGCGGCGGACGGCGGAAGGAAGCATGGCAGCTACGGTTCGGCCCAGTGGGGCTTGGTAGTACCCGGCGACCCACCGGGCCAACGCCATCAGATCGGCGGGAAGTCCACGGGCGGAGGTATCGCGTCGAAGGATCCATTTGATTTTTTCGGGATCAAGTTCGATCTCTGGCTGTCGGTCTACGACGTAGCCCGGAGTCGGTGCTCCTCCACGGCCAAGGGGGACGACGACACGCTCGCCGGTTTCCAGATCGGCCAGCTCGCGGGGCACGGCATAGGTCAGTCCGTCGGGGTACCGATCAAGGTTGCGTTCGACGGCGATCCGTGCATATCCGGCATTGGCTTCCTGTGGGAAGAGCGATGGCATAGGAGTACAGGGTACCGCCTCGATCGGGGGCATTTGCCCGCGGGTCCAAGTTGGATGCTTTCTTGACTCAGCCGGTGCCATCTTTGGTTGGGCTCTGTACAATGCCAGCCATGACGGATCGCATTTCCAGTGCACGCCTTGTCCTTGAGGACGGGGCTGTTTTTACAGGTCAGGCCTATGCCTGTGCTGAAAGTCCAGTGACTGGGTTTGGCGAAGTCGTCTTCAATACTGCAATGACCGGCTACCAGGAGGCGCTGACGGATCCCAGTTATCTGGGACAGATTCTCGTCATGACAGCTCCACAGGTGGGCAACTACGGAGTCAACAGCGAAGACGTCGAATCGACGTGCCCGCAGGTTTCCGGATTTGTGATCCGAGAGGCCTCTCGGCTTGATTCCAACTATCGCAGTGAATCCATGCTGGGTGATTGGCTGACGACCCATGGCATTCCGGCCATTACCGGGATCGATACGCGTGCGGTTGTGCGTCGCTTGCGTGCTTCTGGTGCCATGCGTGGTGTGATCACGACCGATGCGTCCCGTCCGGTATCAGATCTTTTGGCAGCGGTCCGCAAATCGGATTCCATGAGTGGTCGCAATCTGGCGGCTGAGGCGTGTGATTCAGCTGGCGATGGGTGGTCGGAAGGGTTGGGGCCGTTGTCGACCATGAATGGGAAGGTGGGCCAGTTCCAAGGCAAGCCGTACCGTGTGGTTGCCATTGATTGTGGGGCCAAGCGGAACATCTACCGTCATTTGGTTGATAAAGGATGTGAAGTCATTCAGTTGCCTTGGGACGCCACTGCGGACGCCATTCGTTCGGCAGAACCCGAGGGCCTGTTTGTATCCAATGGTCCTGGTGATCCGGCTGCCGTCGAGCCATTGATTGAGACGCTCCGGGAGGTTGCGGGTGAGGTTCCGACCTTCGGGATCTGCCTTGGCCATCAGCTGCTGGCATTGGCTTTGGGGGCGAGTACATGGAAGCTCCCATTCGGCCATCGAGGGGCAAATCAGCCGGTACGAAATATGGAAACGGGTCGGGTCGAAATCACCAGCCAGAACCATGGGTTCTGCGTTGATTGGACCTCGCTGGAAGCTCTGGATTGTCTGGTGACCCATGTGCACTTGAATGACCGCACGGTAGCGGGCTTTAAGCACCTAAAAAAGCCGATTTTTGCCGTTCAGTACCATCCTGAGGCTTCCCCGGGTCCTCATGATTCGGCCTATCTGTTCGAGCACTTTACGGCTCAGATGGCTGAAGTTCGGGCCCAGAAGCAAGGTTCTGAGGCTCCGTCAACAGCCGGTGCCTGAGAGCCCGATTTACGATACGAAAAACACGGAAAGCGGATTCGTCAGTTGCTTGCCAGAGGGCATCCCGAGGGGGTAGACTTCGGGCTTCCCGCGGTCAGGATCGCGGGTGGAGTCTGCTTCAGAGTGGGCTTCAGTTGTATGAAAAACGGGGTTTGCGCCGCTTGTCGGTCGGCCCTAATAAAGAGTCACGTCTGTCATTGGCGTGATGGGAGAAGCCCATGAAGTTCTCTGCTGATCGGTCGCTGGCAACGCTCCTTGTCTTGGCGTTTGCAAGCGTGTCCATCGGACTTGGTGTCCCTGCATATGCGCAGGGCGAAGACCCCGCTCCCGAGCCACCAAGTGGTTCTGCAGAGGACTCCGAAACGACCACTGAAGACGCGGACGTTGCCGACGACGCAGAAGCGCCAACGGAAACCACCGAGCAGCCAACAGCTGAGGCGGATCCTGCAACGCAGTTGCAGGCCAAGGTTGAGGCGGGCTTGCTGGCAGCACAACGTTTGTCGGCAGAAGCTCGTTGGCGTCAATGTGCCGACAAGTATGCAGAGGTATTGAAACTTCAGCCTGGCAATGAGAAGGCGAAGTCCGGGTACCAGAAGGCCATGAACATGTTGAATGAAGGCTCGATGCTTCCCACAGGCAGTGGCGTGGGGATGGCATCAGTCGAGCAGCAACTCAAGGAACAGCGTCAGCGATCGACGGTCGAGTTCCAAGAGGCGTATCAGAACACCGAAGAGTTGATTGATCAGGAAGATTATGCGGGTGCAGACCGCGCCATCTTGACGGCTCAGATCAAGCTTCGGCAGCGGCGTCAGTACCTCAGTGAGAGTGAATATGGGCGTATGAACAGTCGTGCTGAAGCGATGATCGCCAAGATCAGTTCGCTCCGCGTGAACTCTCGCCTGCTTGAAGAGCAGGCGCTGCGTCAGGAAGCGGAATCAAGTCGCGTCCAGAGTGAGCAGAAGTCTCGCGATGAGCGAAATCGCATCATCCGCGAAAACCTCAAGCGTGTTCGGCAGCTCCAGCAGGAGTTGAAGTACCGCGAGGCACTTCAGGTCATTGATGAAATCCTTTTCGTCGACCCCAACAACCCCTCCGCACTTGCACTTCGTGATGCATTCACGACGACGGAGCTGTACCGGGACTTCAGCGAACTTGAGGCCAAGCGGAACATCGGCTTTGCGCATCAGGATCTTGGCATCTTGGAAGCGCAGGTCATTCCACACCGCAATGTCGGGGGTCCTGGCGACCAGTCTCTTTCCGGCATGATGGCGTACCCGGATGACTGGCCACAGATCACCTACCGCCGCGGCGTCGATGGTGGGTACAACCCGCCGGCTGAGGACAAGAAGGTGATTGCGACGCTTGATCGCACCATGGTTCCCGTCGACTTCAACAACTACACATTCGAAGTGGTCGAAAGTTACTTCGAAGACATCTCCGGTTTGGAAATCTACATCGACTGGAAGGCGCTCGAGCTGATGGACGTCACTCGTGAATCGACCATCCAGTTGCAACTTGCCGAGGTGCCGATGGACATCGCCCTTGACCGGACGCTCGAGCAGTTCGACGACGGCAGTGGCGAATATCCACGCTGGGCTGTTCATGACGGCATGCTTCAGATTTCCACCAAGGAGAATCTTGAGAAGCAGGTCTACAGGCATATCGTCGTCTATGACGTACGTGACATCATCATGCCCATCCCGGACTTCGACAACGCACCGACGCTGGACCTTGGCGGGTTCGGTGGTGGTGGCGGCGGTCTGGGTGGCGGCGGCCAAGGCGGCGGCGGCGGCGTCGGCGGCGGTGGCGGCGGCGGCGGCGGCTTCGGTGGCGGCGGCGGTGGTGGCCAAGGTGGCGGCGGTGGTGGCCAAGGCGGTGGTGGTCCGGACTATGGTGAGATCGAGGACGAGAACCTCGAAACTCTGGAAGAGCTGATTCGCACCAATGTCGACAATGATCCCATCCTTGGCAGTGGCTGGTTCCTCGATGGTGGCAGCACGAGCCGACTGACGGCATTCAACAAGAACCTCGTGATTCGAACGACTGCTCGATACCACATGCATGTCGGAGCGTTGCTCAAGAAGCTTCGTGAGGCACGATCCGTACTCATCAATGTCGAGGCTCGTTTCCTTGAAGTCGATACGGATTGGTTCGAGGAAATCGGCGTCAATCTGGACATGTACTTCAACACGAATGACGATCTTTGGGACAAGGCTTCGAATCCGCAGACGGGCGACCCCAACGCCCGCTTGAGTGACTTCTTCGTTGATGGCACCGGGAACTTGAAGCCCAACCTGATCTACGGGTCAGTCAATCAAACGGTCAATCCCAATGCACCGCCGTACATCAATACCATCGCGACCGGCAACACTGTTGGTACGATCGATGCTGCTGGCACCGGGCTTGAATACTTGCCTCGCAATGGGATGACGCCAGTTCGACTTGGTGCAGACACCAGTGGATGGAATCCCATCGGCATGGTCCAGAACTCGCTTGGGCTGGTTGACAGCCTTGCGTTGGCTGGTGGTGCAACCTCATTCGGCAAGAGCGTCATGGCCTTGGCTCCGGCCATGGGTGTGAACATCCAGTACATGGATGACATTCAGGTCGACCTGCTCATCAAGGCGACGCAGGCTGACAAGCGTGCAGTGACGTTGACAGC
>JAQWRC010000206.1 GCA_029243925.1 Phycisphaerales bacterium | reverse complement strand
GTCATGCCCATGGCCCGCGCGAAGAGATTCTCTGTCCCCATGGGCACCTGATAGAGTGGTGTGCCGGTTCGATGTACCCCTTCGGCCACCATGCGCACGGTGCCATCACCACCAATCGCAAGCACAACGTCATGCGTCTGGAGGACGGGATCCAGCCATTGCACCGTGGGCTCAAGTGAAGAAGACAACTGCGTGACATCGTGCCCCGACTCGACCAGCGATGACTCCAAAGCAGCCGCAGCCCGTCTCGAGCGCCCCGCACCGGAAATTGGATTGAACACCAGGAGTACCGCAGCCATGTTGATTCCGTGAAATCCAGTCAGAATGAGCACAAGACGGACGTTCCGACGTATCGTTGTTCTGTGCACCTTACGGGCACAACCCGAGTGAATCCATGAGCACCAGCCGTCGTCGATTTCTACAGCATGCCGCTGCCTTTTCCGGTGGCTTCGCCGGGCTTCGTTCAGCCCTTGGAGCCATCCCTGCCGGCACCGCTCTTCAGAATCAATCCGGGGCTGGCTACGGACCACTCGCCGCGACCCCGGAAGGCATCCTTGCATTGCCGGAAGGTTTCCGCGCAACCGTCTTCTCCCAGATCGGTGAAACGATGAATGATGGACTGCTCGTGCCAGGCAAGCACGATGGCATGGGCGCGTTCCCGGGACCTGACGGACTGACCATTCTGATTCGAAATCACGAAATCTCTCCGGGGCACAACACCGTCGGGCCATTTGATGCTCTTGATGATGAGCAACGCGCTGCATTCGATGCACGCAATGTCTATGACATCGGCACCTTGACCGGCCCGTACAGCGGGCCGTCACGCGGCGGATGCACGTCATTGCTCTACGACACGAAGAATGACACGCTGCTGCACCATGCCCTGGTACTGGCTGGATGCGAACACAACTGCGCCGGCGGAGTCACGCCACAGGGCACGTGGATCAGTTGCGAAGAATCGGTTGTCGGCCCTGCGGACGCGCTCAGCCGAGCCCAGGTACACGGATGGTGCTTCGAAGTTCCCGCCAGTGCGGACCCGAAACTGATTGCACCTCAACCCATCAAGCCGATGGGACGCTTCAATCACGAAGCCATTGCAGTCGATCCCGCAACCGGCATCGTCTACTTGACGGAAGATCGACAGGATGGCGTGCTCTGGCGGTATCTGCCCGACGAGCCAGGTCGACTGCTTGAAGGTGGCCGTCTACAGGCATTGTCGATTCTCGATCAACCACAATGCGACATGAGAAACTGGCCCGGCGCTCCAAGCATCGCCCGGGGCAGAAGGTACGCCACCCGCTGGATCACCATGGACGATGTCGAATCCGCCGACGACTCTCTTCGCTACCGGGCCTTTGAACGCGGAGCCGCTCGCTTTGCTCGAGGTGAAGGCATGTACCACGGTGATGGCTGCGTCCATTTCGCATGCACGACCGGCGGCCTCACCCAGCACGGACAGCTGTGGACATACCGCCCCGCTCCTGCTGAACATGAAGGCAGTGGTCACAACCAGGAACATGGTGGCCATCTTGAACTTTTCATCGAACCCAACGATGCCACCGTCCTCGAACATGCCGACAACATCACCGCCGCGCCCTGGGGCGACTTGATCGTCTGTGAAGATGGACTCAATGACCAGTTCCTGCTCGGCGTCACCCCGAGCGGCGACGTCTATACGCTCGCTCGCAACCTGATGAACCATTCCGAGTTCGCCGGCGCCACCTTCTCACCTGATGGCACGACCCTCTTCGTCAATATCCAGAACCCGGGTCTGACGCTGGCGATCACTGGACCGTGGGCGCAACGTTCCGCCTAGCCGATGACTTTGGCAAGCATCTCAGGACCGTGCATCGGATTCATCCATGATGTAGGTCTCAGGTGCGGGTTTGACCGCACGAGCAAACCACCTTGGTCGGCGCAGGTTGCCTGGCCCGGGCGCCGGACGAGTACGCTCCATCCATTCCTTGTACACCGCCATCGATCGTGCCGGGTCCACGACGACATCACCGTAGCAGTCCCCCTCCTGGGCTGGCCGGACGCGGACCTTCTGATGCCAGCAGTGCATGCCCGAGATCGGATCAGGCTGGACCGGGAAGACGAGATTCTGATGCACGCCACCATCGGTCCACCAGATACGCTTGCTGTCGGGATCATTGCTTGCAAATGCACTGATGTGTTCAACACGTCGGAATCGGATGGCCCCATCCTCGGTCTGCTGACGAGTCACCTTTGCACTGGCCCAGCGATCCGTCCCAACATCATCGAACAGACGCCAACGGCCAAGGTGGTGCGAGCAGGCGACGACACCGGGCCGAATCGCTTCCGTGACCCATGCGCGGTTCACGAAGTGACCGATGGATGTTTCCAACCGTACCAACGCGTTGACTTCGATACCCAATCGCTCCGCATCCGAAGTGTGGATCCAGACGGGGTTCGTATTCGATAACTCGTAAAGCCATTTCGCATTGGCTGAGCGTGTGTGGATGAGCGTTGGCAGTCGGAACGTCGGCACCAACACCATTTCACCGGCATCGACGTTCATCTCATCGAGATGCACATGGCTTCGAATGTAGCCAGGCATGGTCTGCTCAGCCCACTTCCATTCCAGCATCGTTGGGCTGTGCAGTTCCAGCTTTCGACTGGGGGTTGGAAATCCAACGACCGATTCACCAGCCAGCTCAAGCCCGACGGGCGCTCCATCCCGTTGAATGGTGCCATCAGACTCGACGGTCGTTCCGGAGGTGTCCTCCAAAGGAGACTCGTGGCTTCGATACGCATCGTCCTTCACGAGAAATGCGCCGTACTTCCGCATGTAGGCCAGCGGCGTCAGGTCCTCCGCCGCCGCCGCCTCGGGCAGCCCGGGAACGGAATGCTCGAAGATCCATTGGTAGTACTCACCGATGGTGATCTTCTCACCCGGGCGATACGGTGATTCATAATGCTTTCGGATGCCAAGTGACCCGTCAGGGTCGATGCGCCATGAGAGCTCGATCCAGAACTCGTCTTCTTCCCAGACTTCACCTGGATTCGCCTGCCACGTGAACTCCACCGGGTCGCCCATGCGTTCCCGCGCCACCCGCAGCACGGGCTGGCGGAAACTGAGCCATTGTGCTGCGTGCGTCTCCTGGCTGAGCAGATCATGCCGTTCCGCACCGACACCCATGGGCAATACATAGTCGGCGTACTGCGCTGTCTCGCTCCACGTGGGGGTCAATGCAGCGTGCACCCCGATGCGCGACTCGTCTCGCAGGAGACGTTCCCACATGATCCCATCCGGATTGGTCCACACCGGGTTGTACACACGAGTGAAATACGTATCGATGCGACCACGACCTTCTTCGATCATGTGCGGAAGCAGGAACGACATTTCGTGATAGGCCAGCGGAAATTCGGGTGGATAGAGCAGCTCGTTCCACCGCTTCTGCGGCGATGGACTGTCAAATGGTTTGGCAACGAACTTGTTGTGGGAGTTCGGATTCGTCCCGCCCTCTGCGCCAACGGCGCCCATGAGAACGACCAGGAACTGAAGACAACGGGAGACCTGCCATCCCCCGAGGTTTCCTGCGGCGGCGTTCCGCCAGACATGCGTTGCAAATGCCGATCCAGCGTCGCCGATGGCCCGGGCGATTTCCCGAATCGACTCGACATCAATGTCGCTCTCTGCCGCGGCGGCTTCCGGTGTCGCATAGGCGTAGTGTTCAAGCAACGCTTCGATGAACGTATCGAAATCAGCCGGTGCGCCAGGCTTCATGAACTCCAACGTCTCACGCCAGTTGACCCACTGCTCGACGAATGCCCGGTTGTAGAGATTCTCCTCCAGCAGTACTCGAGCAAGGGCAAGCAGAAGCAGCGGCTCCGTGCCGGGTCGCGTCGCCAACCACCAATCGGCGCGCGATGCCGTGTTGGACAACCGCACATCGATGACGCAGAGCTTGGCTCCGTCGTTCATGCCCTCAACGATGCGCTGGGCGTGCGGATTGAAATAGTGCCCCGTCTCAAGATGCGCCGAGAGCATCAAGATGAACTTGGCGTTGGCGTGATCTGGCGAGGGTCGATCCGCCCCCGACCAGAG
>JAQWRC010000203.1 GCA_029243925.1 Phycisphaerales bacterium | reverse complement strand
GAGTGAAACCTTTGACCCCAAGTGGCGAGCCACGTTGCACTCCGGTCTGCTTGCCCAATCGGCGGCGTCGCTGGAAGCTCCGAAGACACGTACTGCCGGCTTGGCCGGTGGTGGCGATGCGGTTGCCGCGTCCCTTCCCGGCGCGGATGCGATCGAGTTCAGCTTCACCGCGGACGCGACGGTCTACGACGGGCGAGTCGCACACAATGGATGGTTGCAGGAACTGCCGGATCCCATCACCAGATTGACGTGGGACAACGCGGTCGTACTTGGCCCAGCAATGGCGGTCCGACTGGGTCTGGCGACCGGTGACATGGTCACCGTGACCACCGACCAGGGATCAGTGGATGCAGCTGTATTGGTACAGACTGGCCAGGCGGACAATACGGCAACACTTGCGTTGGGCTACGGCCGACGATTTGCCGGCCACATCTGCACCGGCTCCGGCTTTGATTTCTATCCGCTCCGAAGTTCCTCGAATCCGTGGACGGCTGCAGGAACGATCGCTCGAGCATCAGGAACATTCCCACTGGCAACGGTGCAGGACCACTTCGCCGTGGACTCCGTTGGCGGAAAGGGGACGCAGGAACGCCTGCCGGTCATCTTCCGTGAAGCGTCGATCGACACTTACAACGCCGATCCCCGCTTCGCGGCAGCCCATGACCATGCAGCGCACTCGTTGTCGCTCTGGCAAGAAGAGCAGTTCGACGGGGCGCAGTACCGGTGGGGCATGGCGATCGATTTGAACTCCTGCACCGGTTGCGGGGCTTGCGTCGTGGCCTGTCAGGCAGAGAACAACATTCCCGTCGTCGGCAAAGATCAGATTCTTCGCGGGCGAGAGATGCACTGGTTGCGAATCGACCGCTACTTCCGGTTCCATGAGACATCGCCGGGGCACTACGACGCGGACCAGCCCGCTTCAGTGGCGCTTCAGCCGGTGACCTGCCAGCACTGCGAGAATGCTCCGTGTGAGCAGGTGTGCCCGGTTGCAGCAACCGTGCACAGCAAAGATGGCCTGAACGTGATGGTGTACAACCGCTGCGTCGGCACGAGATACTGCTCGAACAACTGCCCGTACAAGGTTCGTCGATTCAACTACTTCGACTACTTCCGCCGCGACCCGCTTCGAGAGACGGGCCTGCTGCAAGTCAATCCTGACTACTACGTGAAGTTGCAAAGTGGCGGAGATCCGCTGCGACGGATGCAGTTCAACCCAGAGGTGACGGTCCGCATGCGTGGCGTGATGGAGAAGTGCACCTTCTGCACGCAGCGTATCCAGGCTGCGAAGATCAAGACCAAGAATGCATGGGTCAAGAAGCCCGAAGCCGAACGGGCCCGCTCCAAACGAATCGCCATCCCCGACGGAATGATTCAGACGGCCTGCGAGCAGGCCTGTCCTACCGGCGGCATCGTCTTTGGCGATCTGATGGACAGTGAATCACGAGTGTCGAAGATGCACGCTGATCCACGGGCCTATGAACTGTTGGGTGAACTCAACATCCATACGCGAAACCGATACCTGGCGAGATTGACCAATCCCATTGAAGGCGAACGCTTCCCCGAAGATCATTCCGGCCATGGAAGTGGCCATGATGCTCACGCAGAGGACGCGGCCCACTGATGAGCACTCTGCCGGTTGACAACACGATTGAGGATCCAAGGCAGCGGAGCCCGCTGGTGCTCGGTCACACCGAGTTCGGCACCGTGACCGAGGAGATCTGCTTCGTCAACGAGGCGCCGAAGCCCCCAAAGTGCTGGTATGTCTCCTTGGCAATTTCCTCGGTTGTCGCCAGCATCCTTCTGGTGATGATTGGCTATCTGATCATCACTGGTGTGGGCGTCTGGGGAAACAACAACCCGGTCATGTGGGGCTTCCCCATCGTGAACTTCGTGTTCTGGGTCGGCATCGGCCACGCCGGCACGCTGATCTCAGCCATCCTCTTCCTCTACCGGCAGAAGTGGCGAACCTCGATCAACCGCTTTGCGGAAGCCATGACGATCTTCGCGGTCATCTGCGCAGGAACCTTCCCGGGCATTCACATCGGACGCGTCTGGCTCGCCTACTGGCTGTTCCCGATCCCAAACCAGATGGAAATGTGGCCGCAGTTCCGATCTCCGCTGCTGTGGGATGTGTTCGCGGTCAGTACCTATTTCACCGTGTCACTGCTGTTCTGGTACGTCGGTCTGATTCCGGATTTGGCGACGCTGCGTGATCGAGCGAACAACAAGATCAAGGCCATGGCCTACGGGTTCTTCTCCCTGGGATGGCGAGGCAGCATGCGGCACTGGCATCGCTATGAGCGTGCGTATCTGCTGCTGGCTGCACTGGCGACACCCCTGGTGCTCTCTGTTCACTCCGTCGTGTCCTTCGACTTCGCCGTGTCTCAACTTCCCGGTTGGCATACGACGATCTTCCCACCCTACTTTGTGGCGGGCGCGATCTTCTCAGGCTTCGCCATGGTGCAGACGTTGGCGATTCCGGCCCGTCAGATATGGGGCCTGAAGAACTTCATCACGATGCGGCACCTTGAGAACATGAACAAGGTCATCCTGCTCACGGGCACGATGGTTGGCTATGCATACGGCACGGAGTTCTTCATCGCCTGGTATTCGGGCGAGCTCTATGAGAAGTTCGCCTTCATCAACCGAGCCTTCGGCCAATACGCATGGGCGTACTGGATCATGGTCTCCTGCAATGTGGTCTCGCCACAGTTGTTCTGGATCAAGAAGTTCCGAACCAACATTTGGATTATGTTCATCGTGTCCATCTTCGTGAACATCGGGATGTGGTTCGAACGGTTTGTGATCGTCATCAA
>JAQWRC010000199.1 GCA_029243925.1 Phycisphaerales bacterium | reverse complement strand
CGCCCTCTATGTGGGGCGAGCACCCGCCCAGGTGGAGGATTTCATCCGAGATGTGGTGCAGCCAGTGAGGGCTCGGTACGGCGTTTCATCGCCCAAAACAGTCGAACTTCGGGTCTGAGACCGACAAATTTGCAAAATTGTCGGTCTCAGACCCGAAGTTCGACTGTTTCGGGCGATGAAACGCCGTACCGAGCCCTCACTGGCTGCACCACATCTCGGATGAAATCCTCCACCTGGGCGGGTGCTCGCCCCACATAGAGGGCGGGTTCAAGAACAGCCTGAAGGTCGATGCCAGCGAATGCTGGTTCACCCGACAATCGCTCCAGAAGGTCATTTGGCCCCCCGGATTTCACACTGGCCGCGGCATCCATGGAGTGAGTTCGGATGAGTTCATGCAGAGCCTGGCGATCACCGCCGGCTCGAACAGCCGCCATGAGCAGATTTTCAGTCGCCATGAAGGGGAGTTCTGCGTTGAGATTCGCGGTCACGATTGGTTCGTGGACGACCAGCCCACCGGCAATATTGAGGAGGATATCCAACGTGCCATCCATGGCCAGAAATGCCTCAGGGAGGACAAGTCGCCGATTGGCGGAGTCGTCGAGCGTGCGTTCGAACCATTGCACCGATGCGGTTTGAAGTGCATTTCCAGGGAGATTCATCACGAAGCGAGCGAGTGCGCAGGCACGTTCGCATCGCATGGGATTCCGCTTGTAGGCCATCGCTGAAGAACCGATCTGGTTTGTTTCAAATGGTTCTTCCATCTCTCGCCGGTTGGCCAGAAGGCGGAGGTCGGTTGCAAAGCGATGTGCGACAGCGCCAAGTGCGGCAAGGGTTGAAAGTATCTGGGCATCCAGGACACGCGGATATGTCTGGCCGGTGACGGAGAATCGCCGGTCAACGGGCCATTCCATCTTTTCAGTCACCATGCGGTCCAGCTGTTCGACTTTTTCGTCATCGCCTTCAAACAAGGCAAGAAATGATGCTTGCGTGCCAGTCGTTCCTTTGACTCCTCTGAATCGCAGTCGATCCGTCCGAAACTCAAGTTCTTCCAGCAGCAGTGCAAAGTCCTGCGCCCAGACCGTTGCTCGTTTGCCAACGGTCGTCGGCTGTGCCGGTTGGTAATGGGTGAATCCAAGGACAGGAAGGGATTTCCATTGCTCGGCGAACGTGCCCAGACTGCTGACCAGCGAGGCAACCTTGGCGGCGATCATCTGCAGGCCATCTCGAAGTTGAAGCAGTTCGGTATTGCAGTTGCAGAACTGGCTTGTGGCACCAAGGTGAATGATGGGCCGGGCGGCCGGGGCTGCGTCGCCCAGAGTATGGACGTGGGCCATGACATCATGGCGAAACTCCCGTTCGTACGCTGCGGCAGCGTCGATATCGAGATCATCCAGATGCGATCGAATCGCGTCCAGTTGCTCATCCGTGATCGCAAGCCCAAGGGCTTGCTGACTTTCAGCCAGTGCCAGCCAGAGGCGTCGCCACGTGGTAAATCGGCGACGATCTGACCATAGGGCCTGCATCGGTGCTGATGCATAGCGGGTTTCAAGGGGAGATCGGTATTGGTCCACAGATTCCAACTTGGTGGTTCGCTCGTATGATTTGGGATTAGGATGAACGGGCAGCGGGGGTATTGTACCCCATTCCAGCCAATTTCCTCGGGCGAGGCTCACATGCCCCACGATGAGGCACAATCAGATTCTCCAAGGCCGCATTTCGATGCCCAGAGGGAGCATGAGCTGCTTGCAGCGTGGCAGCAGGGTGATGATTCCGCGCTGTCAGATCTGTTGGTGTGCTTTGAGCCAAGAATATGGTCGATCTGCTGGCGGACAGTGGGACACGCCGAAGATGCCTCTGATCTTGCTCAGGATGCCATTATCAAGGTTATGAATGGGTTGGCCAACTTCGACGGCCGATCCAAGCTGAGTACGTGGGTCATCAGAATCACGATCAACTGCTGTCTCAGCCACCTGCGTAAGCAGAAAATACGTCGGCATGCGAGTTTAGAGGCTCACATTCGGGGTGCGGAGGTCTCTCTGGGAGATCGTATTGCCAGTGAGGAACCTGGGCCGTCTTCAGGCGTCGAACAGCGGGACCTGCACCAGAGCCTTCAGGCATCATTTTTGACTCTGGATAAGGAGCAGCAGCTGCTTCTGGCGTTGCGGGATGTACAAGGGATGGAATATGCGCAGTTGGCGGAAATCTACGAGGTTCCAATCGGGACCATCAAGTCACGATTGTTTCGTGCTCGAGTTGCGCTGCGTGAACGTCTTGAAGCAGAGAGCGGGACAGCAGAGGATCCTTCCGATGGATCGGCTGGACATACTCATGGGAACGAAGCGTAGATGAGCAGCATGGAACACATACATGAAGAGCGACTGCTCGCCTGGGTGGAGGGTGCGCTGGATCCGGCGGATGCACGCATTCTGGAAACAGAGTTGAAGTCGAATCCCGAGTTGTTCAATCGCTTGAAAGCAATGCGTGATGATCGTGCGAAGATTGGCGCATTGCCAGAACCTCCTCCGCCACCTGATCTGTTGCAGCGAGTAGAGATGGCGATGACTCGCCCGATGTTGGCCATTCCACCTGACTCAGTACCAGGGCGGTTCCGGCGTCGGAAGCACCGCTCCGAAGTGCGGGTACTGCTTCAGAGTCGATTCCGCATGGCGGCCTTGATCATTGTCGGCATCGGGCTCTTCTCAGCGCTGCTGTTGTTCAATCCATTTGCCGGGATGTTTTCATCGTCCGACAATGCACGACGTCCCGCGTCAGCGGGGGACATGAGTGATTGGTTGGCGGTGGGCAAAGGTGCGCCAGCAGCCAGTGTGGCGCCGCCGCAAACCGTCGCACCGGGCGATGTGGCGATTCTCCCCGAACCACTGGCGATGGTGCTCGGTTCGGATGCAGATGCCCTCGCCATGCTGCGTGAGCTCACGTTGCAGGTGGATGGCACATTGGTTCGAAATGCATCGGCCGCTGATTTCAATGAATCCGGACTGGGCGCTTCCGCCGACACACAGAGCATTCACGATGGTGGATTTGATTTGGAACCCACGCTCTTGTTGGGTGATGCTGACCAGTCGCCATCCTTCGACGACCAATTTCTGTACGCGGCCTCAGGGGCGATCTACACAATAGCTGTCCCACTTTCCCGGCTTGATGCGTTGCTGTTGGCGCTCGATGAGCGAGCTGGAACCGATGCCTCAGTACTGTTG
>JAQWRC010000145.1 GCA_029243925.1 Phycisphaerales bacterium | reverse complement strand
CCGAGATTGATGATGACGCGATGCTCAAGGCCATCGAGTTCGGCTACGAGGAGGGCATCAAGCCCATCCTGGAAATGCAGGTTGAACTCATGGAGAAGGTCGGAGCGACAGAGAAGCGCCCCGGATCATCTTCACTTCCATCAGAGGAAGTCATGGAGAAGGTCATCGCCTTCGCCAAGGATGAGATGAAGGTTGCTCGCCAGATCAAGCGCAAGCACGAGCGTGGCGACAAGGTCGGCGAACTCCGCACCCGCATGATGGAAGAAGTCTTCCCCGTGCCGAGTGATGATGCCACCTACATAGAGCACAAGAAGAATGATGCAGATCGCTCCGCAGCCCGCGAAGCGTTCCGAACTCTCGAGAAGAAGGTCACACGTGCCTTGATCGTCAGCGATGGCATTCGAGCCGATGGCCGTGAGTTCAAGGAAATCCGTCCGATCGAAGGTGAAGTCTCACTCTTCGCTCATACGCACGGCTCGACGCTCTTCCAGCGTGGTGAAACACAGAGCATCGTGTCTTGTGCTTTGGGAACCGGTCGTGACGAGCAGATCGTCGACGGCCTGATGCCCGAGTACGCCAAGAAGTTCTACCTGCACTACAACTTCCCGCCGTTCTGCGTCGGTGAAGCTGGTCGAATCATGGGACCTGGTCGTCGAGAAATCGGCCATGGTGCTCTTGCCGAGCGTTCGCTCATGGGCATCCTTCCGGATCTCGAAGAGTTCCCCTACACCATCCGCCTTGTCAGTGACATCACCGAATCCAATGGTTCATCATCAATGGCCTCCGTCTGTGGCGGTTGTCTTGCACTGATGGATGCAGGCGTTCCGATCAAGGACACCTGTGCTGGTATTTCGGTTGGTCGTTTCAGTGATGATTCCGGAAAGATCGTGCACGTGACCGACATCATCGGCGAAGAGGATTTCTTCGGCGACATGGACTTCAAGGTTTCGGGTACACGCGAAGGAATCACGGGCATCCAGTTGGACCTCAAGGCCCGCGGCCTGTGGTTCGAGGAAATCAAGACGATCTTCGCTCAAGCCCGCGAGGGACGGCTGCAGATCATCGAGACGATGGAAGGCATCCTCGCCAAGCCGCGTGAAGAGACTTCGGAATTTGCACCGAAACTCGTCCAGATCATGATCGACCCGGACAAGATCGGCAAGCTCATTGGACCTGGTGGCAAGACCATCCGGAGCATCCAGGAGCGTACCGGTGCGACGGTCGATGTCGACAACGACGGCACGGTTACGATCGCTGCTACCGGCGGTTCCGCCGGCAAGATGGCACTCGCCGAAGTCGAGGCACTGTGTGCCGAGATCAAGGTCGGCACCATCTTCGAAGGCAAGGTTGTTTCAACCAAGGACTTCGGTGCGTTCGTCGAACTTGTTCCCGGTACGGATGGCATGTGCCACATCTCCGAACTGGACAACGGCTTCGTCAAGAATGTCAGCGACGTCGTCAAGGTGGGCGACATGATCAAGGTCAAGGTCATCAATGTGGATGACAGTGGTCGGATCAAGTTGTCCCGCAAGGCGTTGCTGGAAGCTCCGGCCGAGGAAACCGTCGAGGCGTGATCGCCGATTCTGTCCGCAGTTGGCCTGATAACGAGGAGATCCACACATGGAACTGCTCTGGCTTGCTTTCGGAATCGCCATCGGCATCGTGGGTACGCTGCCTGTACTGCTCGTTCTTCTGAGACGTGCAGTGCATCGTGCCCGCGAAGCCGAAGGTGAAGCTCGTCATTCCCAGCGGCTTGCAGAGCTGGGTTCAATGACCAGTGGCTTGGCGCATGAAATAAAGAATCCATTGTCCACGGTGGGGCTCAACGCGCAGTTGCTCCGCGAGGACCTCGTGCAATTGGATGTTCCGCAAACGGAACGCGATCGTCTTGCACATCGTGTGGATGCGTTGGCTCGCGAGGTGGATCGGCTCGGCAACATCCTGGGTGACTTTCTTGAATTCGCTGGTCGGATCAGACTCGACCCGCAGCCATTTGACCTGCGGGTGATCATGGATGAACTCGTTGATTTCTACCACCCCCAGTGTGAGCAGGCTGGCGTGGTGCTTCGCTTCGACGCGCCCTCATCGCCGGTGCCGGTTCAGGTGGACGAAGGCCTGCTCAAGCAGGCACTGCTGAATCTCATGATCAACGCGACGCAGGTCATGCAGCATGAACGCGGCGCAGCGGCCCCGGGTACATCTGATGATGAACTTATTCTGAAGATTGAGTGTGATGATTCAACGGCGAGAATGCACGTGATCGACACGGGTCCGGGCGTGCCTGCCGACATGCGGGAAGAGATCTTTCATCCCTATGTATCAGGCCGGAAGGGTGGGACTGGTCTTGGCTTGCCGACATCTCGACGCATCATCGAGGAGCATGGCGGCCGTTTGACAGTGGAATCACAGCCCGGCCAAGGCAGCGATTTCATCATTGCACTTCCATTGCGTTAGTCGCCAAGCAGACTGTCTGATTCCACGACTGCATTGGCAACTTCAATGAGCGTCTTGCGATTGTTGCGAGCCTGCTTCTGCAGCATCTTCATGGCTTCAGGCTCTTCGACGCCTTTGCGCTTGACCAGAATCCATTTCGCCTGCTCGATGATTCTTCGTTGATCAAGCCGTTCCTTGAGTTCTTCAATCTCGATATTCTGCTCGGCCCAACTCAGATAGCGGCTCCAGGCGATATTGATGCCGACCCGCAGTTGATCGCGTGTCACCGGCTTGAGTATGTAGCCAAACACCCCGGCTTCCGCGCTCGATTCAACGTATGTGGAATCGGAATACGCAGAGAACATGACGACTGGGATGGCGTGCTCGGTAAAGATGCGGTCAGCAGCTTCGATGCCGTCCACATCGGGCATCTGGATGTCCATCACGGCCATGTCAGGATGAAATTTGGTGCAGAGATCCATGGCTTCATGCCCATCGCCGGCAGGTCCGATGACCTTGAAGCCAAGTTCTTCAAGATGATTCTTCATGCCTTCGGCGACAAGGTGCTCATCGTCTGCGATGAGTATGGTCGTGGGCTTGTCGGGAGGAGCGTTGCCTTCGCGCATGATCATGGTTCACATTCCCGTGTCTTGGGGCCATCTCCTGGTCGCGCCGTGGACCGGATTCTCGAGTGTAGCACTTGGCGAACATGGGTCAACCGCACGCAGCGTTGCATGCGATTCAGTCCAGAAAATCGCCTTGCGCCAAGCGTTCCGGCACGTAGACTTCGGAAACGTAGGAGATGTCCTTGGTAATCAAGGACTCCACCTCCATCTTGAAACCATTGGCGAGCATGGTCTTGATTTCCTTCTTCCATGGTTTCTTGTCCGCGAACCACGGGTAGTCCATGATCTGTTTTGCTCGTGTGATGTCACGCTCATTGAGTGCGATCTTTACATCGTTGGACAATTTGCACCGGTCGTAATCCTCAGATCGGATGCCGATGAATTTCGCATCGGGTATCGCCATGCGTTGACTTTCGAACGCAAGATTGATCGATCCCTGTTTGATGACGCTGTAGATGTAGTGCCCCCACGGGTCACAATCGAGCAGGCAATAGACGGGGATGCCCAGTTCCTTGTGCATCCTGTGGAGCATGCGCCGCACGCCTCGGGGTGGTTGTCCGGAACCTTCGGTCAGAATGCAGTTGTGTGTTTCCCAGAATCGATCTTCGTTGAAGCGGCTCCAGACCGTGTCCTTCTCGACATGAAGGATGAAGTCGGCTGTGCATTCCTTGAATTGAATGACACTTGGTTCGCAGATGCTTGGGATGGCGTACCCGCCGGTCCCCATGCGACGACAGTTGATTTCATCGCCATTGTCGACCACGGTGATGTTGCCGACCATGGTGCCGCGTTTCTTCGCGAAGACATGGAGTTCTTCCCGAAGGCCGTCGATCGTGACCTCGAGATCTTCGAGAATGCCGTCCGATTCACTCTGTTCATTGAACGTTTTTTCAGTGGTCCCCTCGATGGTGTGCAGTGACATGTAGTACATGCCACGAAGACTGAGTGTCTTCTCGGCTGCAATCAAATCCTTGCATCCCTTGCCGACAAGCAGCATCTGCATGAACTTCCGGGCCTGGCCGACGTTGAAGAGTTCGCGACGCTGCGTATTCGTTCCCATTTCGAGGATGCGTTTTTTCGCGTTGTACTTCATGTTCGAGACCGATCTGATCGGAATCTCGACGTGGGGCTCTTTCATTGCCAGGCTTGACTTGGCGACACTTGTCGCCATGGCTTCGATCTTGGTGCATGTCACCTTGTCGCGTTCTTTGCTGACGGCACCACTTCGCTTCGAACTGGAAGCCTTCTTCTTGGCAGTCTTCTTGCCCGTCTTCTTTTTTGTTGTCTTCTTTGCCATGGGGTGGTGTCCACCGATCAGCTGCGGGATCGAGTCGATTTCTTCTTCGTCTTCTTGGCCTTCTTCTTCGTGCGGCGTTTCTTCTTTGCGGGGATCGCATTTCCAAACAGGTCCCCATCTCCATCTCCATCTTCATCCCCGGTTCCTGATTGCCGGTCCGTGAGAATGATGACGTCTTCGTCATCTTCCAGTTGTTTGCCTGCGACTACCTTTCCATCAAGGTCGAGTTTCTGATCCGCTTCCTTGGTCTTCTTCGCCGCTTGCTTGAGTAGTGCGGCGTAGAGTTTCTTTGGATCGGTGCCACTGATGGCGTGGCAACTGGTGGCAATTTCGCCAATGTAGCGTTCAAAGATGCCACGTCGCTCCGACTGCTTGCGCATCTGTTTTCGACGTCGGAGGTAGGTGCCGAGTTTCCGCCCACATTCCTGCAAGGCCAGTTTCATTTCCTTGCGGATCTCATCGTAATCAGCGATGGCTTCCTTGGATTCACTCGTAAATGGAACCCAGACGCTTGCCATGTGAACGAGGACGATCAGCGGTCCAACTGGAAGTCCGTTGCGGGGTTGAGCCAAACCGTAGTTCTTCCATGACGTCTCCACGACTGCCTTGAAGGATGAGCAGGCGGATTGCTGGTAGAGCAGGGGGACACGGTTGGCAAACCGAAGAATGCGGGAGGATTCATCACCGGGGAGGTTCCCTCCGAAGCCAATAGCCACTTCCATCTGGAATGGGTTGCCTCGATAGACGGCGGGGGGACGGGTTGCGGCGGCGAAGAATTCCGCCTGGACTTCCTTGAGCAGTCCCGCCAGCAATGCACGTGAACCGATGGGAACCAGACAGTCCGTTGGCGGCGCCATGATCGACGCTTCCTGGATCGCCTTGTAGAGGCATTCTGCTTCAGCGTGCCCCAGTTGGCTTACGCGTGTTCTGGGAGTAATCGTCTTGCTCGAGAGTTTGTCGGCGACCTTGGCCAGATCGCTCGCCTTGCGCTGGCCGACACGACTGAATTCGCCCTGGAGAAATGCACTGAGGCTCTTGGATTCAGTGCGCTCGAGCATTTGAATCAGCGTGCCGAGTTCAATGCCTTTGGGGTGTGGCTTGATTTCCTTCGCTTCATCCGGAAGTTCATCGACGGCGCGGGGGAAGACGACGGTTTCGTTTGTCGGGCCGACCCAGGTGACTTCTGCATGGGGATTGGCGATGGCGGTCTGCTCGAGGTATTCATCGATCGACTGCCGCCCCTTCTGATAGCGACCTTCAAGTTCGATGATGACCTGCGTTCCTGTTCCGCCGGGGAACAGCCCGTCACTCTTGGGATCCTCTTTCTCCTTCACGACTTCAGCACGATTCTTCGATGTGTCGATTTTCAGAACAACATCGTGTGCGGGCTTTCGTCGTGATGTCTTGGAGATGATGTGGACGGGCTTGCCGGTCGTCATCAGTCCGTACATGCCGGCGGCGGAAATGCCGATGCCTTGCTGGCCGCGAGACATCTTCATCCGGTGGAACTTTGATCCGTACAACAGTTTCCCAAAGATCGATTCGATCTGTGCCCGGACGATTCCCGGTCCATTGTCACGCACGGTCAACTTGAATCGTGATTCATCCTTCTGCAGGAGCTTCACGTGGATGTCTGGAAGAATGCCGGCTTCTTCACATGCATCCAGTGCGTTGTCGACTGCTTCCTTGACGGCAGTCAGCAGTGCTTTGCGAGGATTGTCGAAGCCCAGAAGGTGGCGGTTCTTCGCGAAGAACTCGCTGACGGATATTTCACGCTGCTTGGCAGCCATGGACTCGGCGGTTGCGCCGGTCCTTTTCGAAGTGGACTTCGATCGTGTTGTCTTCTTCCGGGCGATGGCAGTAGTCATGCTGGTGGGTAATGAAATTCTACTCTCGTGGTCCCGGATCCGCGAGTGATCCATTGAAATCCATCGGCCGGACTCCGGTTTGGGGTTGAAACTCCTGCCTCGGTGGGGGTGGACTGGCGAAGAAAAGGAGGGGCGGCTATCCTCTGCCCCCCTCAAGAAGAACCACATCAAACCAGCAGCGGGTCAATGCCCAGCGGAACTCTCGGAGCAGCCACATGGAAACCACCCTCATCATTCTCAAGCCTGACGCCCTCCAACGTGGCCTCATGGGCAAGATCATCACCCGATTCGAGGACAAGGGCCTGCAGATCGTCGGTGCCAAAATGATGCAGATCACGCCTGAGCTGGCTGCAACCCACTACGAATCACATCATGGAAAGCCCTTCTATGATGGCTTGGTTCGATTCATGACATCCTCTCCAGTCCTTGTGCTGGCAATCCGGGGCATTGGTGCCATTGGTATCAGCCGCGGCATGATGGGGGCCACGTTCGGCTCCAAGGCCGATCCAGGCACCATCCGTGGTGATTTTGGGGTTTCAAACTCGTTCAATCTCATCCATGGCTCCGACAGCCCAGAAGCAGCCGAGCGGGAACTTGGGCTGTTTTTCGCCGATGGCGGGGTTGTGGATTGGCAGCGAGGCAATGAAGGCTGGATTTATGATTGCTCCGGTGCCACCCCCGAGTAGCACTCGGGCAGTCAAAGAGTGGATACAGGCCCCCCTAAATCACCCCAAATTCAGGCCTTGAAGCAACTTCTGTGACATTTTCTCTGCTCCAGGCGAACAAATGTGCCTGGAGATCGTCTTGTAAGTGGAGTTGCTTTGGAAGACCGGCCGGGCGATTCCTCCCTGCGTGGTCTATCTGCGCACGGCTTGTGCTTCGGAGGGTGACCGAGTGCAGGAGTAAGGTCGTAGAGCGACCGAGAGATGGAGATCCGGCGGAAAGGCACCTGCAATGAGTGCTCTCCGAAAGAGAACGGCATCAACTGTTCGAGAGAAGGTTCGCAGATCCAAGACTCGGGTCGGGAGATCGTTGACTGCGCGCAAGCGCCTGACGACTTCCGAGGCAAGTCTGGTGCGAGCCATTCTTACTCAACCAATGGACTACATGGACAGCGAGGCATTTCATGTCCCTCGCGCGCGTCAGCTGATCTTTGATCAAGCAGACCCTGTTCGCAGGGCGGATGTCGGCTGGTACCAGCCTCTCATGCACGACGCCACCAAAGCTCCAGCCAAACCAGGCGCGTCCAAGGAATCCATCGTGCTGACACGGGCTGAAGAGGCAACACTGTTCTTGCAGTACAACTTCGCTCGATTCAAAGTCGCCACGCTCCAGCAGCGTATTGGGTCCAAAACTCCGACGCCCAAGCAGGGTGAGGATCTGCTGCACTGGTACCGGCTTTCGCGAGCCCTGCGTGACCAGATAGCGGAATCAAATCTGGCGTTGGTTCTGGCCATGGCCAAGCGAATTCGAATCAACCCCGGTGACTTTGCAGACCAGATCAGCGAAGGGAACATGGCCTTGCTGCGCAGTGTCGACAAGTTTGATATTGGACGCGGATTCAAGTTCTCCACGTATGCATGCCGCGCAATTCTGAAGGCATTTGCACGGCAGGGCATGAAAGACACCAGACAACGTCAGCGATTCCCAGCCAACTTCGATCCAGACATGGAGTCTGTTGATGTTTCAGCTGAGCGACGTCGGCAGGGTGAGCGGGAGGGGGCATCCGAGGTCAAGCAACTCATGCTTGAGAACGCCGTGGACTTGTCGGACATCGAGCAGATCGTGCTGCAGCATCGATTTGGCTTCGAGCCAGGCCGCAGTGGCCGGCCCATGACCCTGCTGCAGGTCGGCAAGCTGATTGGACTGACCAAGGAGCGAGTCCGCCAGATCCAGAACAAGGCCCTCGCCAAGTTGCGAGAGGCGGTTGAGCAGCGTCGTTTGCCCAGAGCGAAACGTACAGACCGGCCAGCTGCTGGCTGGGGTTTCTCAGCCAGCTGAGCTTCCTGCTGTTATTTACGTGCATGTCCGCCACCTGCAGGGTGGCGGGCGGTCGTTTTCACCAGTCTAGGCTCGACGGGCCGATGGATCGTGGGCATGATGGAAGTGTGAACTGGACAGATTGATGCCACAGACCCCATCCAACTCAAAGGTCCGGAGCGATTCTGAAGATGTCTCTGTGGCACTTCCCGTGCTTGGTGACGGCTCTGGACGGTCGCTCAGCATGGGCCGTCGCCGTGCGATCGTGCTGGCGATCGTCCAACTGCTCATCATCATCCATGTTGTTATCTGGGTATTGAGCCAGGAGTACGGTTGGTTTGGCGGGGCAACGATCACTCCGATCGAGCCCAGTGAAGGCATGGAATTCGGGAAGAACGGCGTGATCAATGCAGGCTTGATCTTCTTTGTGCTGGCCTTGGCTTCGACGCTTGTGTTTGGCCGGTGGTTTTGTGGCTGGGGCTGTCACGTCGTGCTGCTGCAGGATCTGTGTCTCTGGTTGCTTCGTCGAGTGCATGTACGCCCACGGGCATTCCGTTCACGATTCCTGCTGTGGGCGCCGCTGATTCTGGCCGTGTACATGTTTCTCTGGCCAGCCTTCTACCGTTTTGTTCTTGCCCCGTTCATTCAACCAAATCTGGGATGGCCTGGGTTCAGTGTTCACCTGACGACGCAGGACTTTTGGGCAACGTTCCCTGGCGTGTCGATTGCAATCGTCTTCCTGTTCATCTGTGGCTTTGCAACGGTGTACTTCCTCGGCGCAAAGGGATTTTGCACCTACGGATGTCCCTACGGTGGATTTTTTGCGCCACTGGACCGCTTCGCACCTGGAAGCATTCGTGTCACGGATGATTGCCATCAGTGTGGGAAATGCACGGCAGGATGCACATCGAACGTCCGTGTGCACGATGAGGTGCGAACATGGGGAATGGTGACCGACCCCGGCTGTATGAAGACGATGGATTGCGTAGACAACTGTCCCAATGATGCGTTGTATTTCGGATTTGGGACATCGGCGGCCACGACGATGAAATCATCGCCCCGAGCAGAGCCGGTGCATCGCAAATGGGATCTGTCCACCGGTGAGGAATGGTCCTTCGCCTTGATCTGCCTGCTCGCCTTTCTGGCATTTCGAGGCGCTTATGGTGCCGTGCCGGTGCTCATGGCCATCGGTGCGGCAAGCATCATGACGTTTCTCATCTGGAAGTTCTGGCGTGTGCTCAAAGATGCCAATGTGAACCTGCACCGCTGGCAGTTGAAATTCCATGGACGGGTGAAGCAGCCAGGCGCCATCTTCCTGGTGCTGGTTGGTGCACTGATCATTTTTACGGTGCAGACCGGGGTGGTGAATTGGATCGGATGGGGGGCGATGCGGTCGGGGCATGCACTTCGCGTGACCGTTGCATCAGACCAGCCGATGGGTGAAGCGGATCGGGCCAGGGCGATGGCCACCGTTGGCTGGCTGGATCGGGTTTCGGGATTCGACCGTGGCGGACTGGGTATCGCGACGGACCCGAACCATGATCTTGAAGCGGCCCGATTGCTCGCCGTCCTGGGCGATCATGCAGCAGCGCAAACGCGACTGCAGCCGGTGATCACCTTGTTCCCTGACGACTTGGCCGTCCGTCGTTTCGAGTTGCAACTGGTGATGCTCCAGTTGAGCCCGGAACAGGTGGACATCCACGTCGGTGCCATTGAAGCATCCGCCGAGGTGCAACAGCGTCTGCGGTTGGATGTCGCGCAGTGGCACCTGGCATCAGGTCGAGTCGGCACGGCAGAGGCGTTCATTCGACCAATGGTTGAAACGGATCCGCCATCCATGGAAGCGATGAAGCTGCTTGCAGTCCTGCTGGTGAACACTGATCGGGTGGAAGAGGGACGGATTCTGATTGATCGGTATCTTCAACGTGTGCCCAACGATGCCCATGCATGGGTGACTTTGGCGCAGGTGCTTGTCAATGCCAATGAACGCGCGGAAGCGGATGTCGCCATGGAGACGGCGATCGAAGTTGCCGGAGATGATCCGACGGTGCTTGCAGAAGCAGCCCGGTATTACAGAGCCACGGGCAGAGACGCGCGTGCCTACGAGCTGGAGCTGCGTTTGCAGCGCCTTGTGGGATCGGGTTGATTCAGGAATCGTTGCAGAGCAGTTCGTACAGCGCTTCCGCGGAGGTGCAATTTCGTGCTGCGGTTCTGACATCACTGTTGCTGAGTACACGACTGATCGCCCCCAGGGCCTGCACGTGCCCAGAGGTGTCTTCCGAGGGTGAGATGATCAATACGACGAGCGTCACCGGCGCACCATCTCCAGCCTTGAAATCAATTGGAGTGTCGGTCCAGCCTATGGCAGCGACCACCTTCTTGAGTGATGAGCATCGGCCGTGGGGTACAGCGAGTCCATCTCCAATTCCCGTCGATCGTTGTTGTTCCCGAGCCCATACCAGCGCACTGGTTTCGTCTGGATCCTGAACGCGTCCTCGATCATGGAGCAGTTCAACAAGTTCCCGAATGACGGTCTGCGGCTCCGTTCCCTTGAGCGGGTGGAGAATGCAATCAGGTTGGATGAGCGATTTGAGTTCGATCATTCCGAAGGTCCTGCCAGAAGGAAGAAACGTGGGGCAAGTGAACGTTCACGGTTGGGAGCGGAGAAGGATAGCCACATCAGCAGGCTGATTCAATGGGCACGAAGCAGTGCGGCATAGCCACCATCGCGGTAGCGGGTCAGGCTCTCGCCCGGAATGCCACGAGGAAGGGTCTGGACCTGATCAATCAGATCCCAATCGTGCCACTTGGCAAGCCAGACGGGCATGTCCTGGTTCTCTTCGGTTTCAAGGCTGCAGGTTGCGTAGAGCACATGTGCTCCAGGCGCAAGGCAGGGGATCGTGTCCGCAATGATCTGACGCTGCAGCCCCACGAGGTCCTGAAGCATCGCAGGGGAGAATCGTATTCGAGCTTCGGGGCGCCGCGGCAGGACGCCCGTGTTCGAGCAGGGCACGTCGAGTACAAGCAAGTCGATTTCTCCGAACATCGCGCGAGCTTCATCAGGTTCGATGACATCGATTCGCTCATGATTCGCAGCAAGTTGTTCCAGTGAATCAAATCGGACTTGATCGACATCTGTGGCGATGATTCGTGCATCCGGGTGCACGGCGGCCAGTTGGCGTGTCTTGGTGCCACGGCCAGCGCAATAGTCGAGAATAACCTTGGGTGACAGGCCGATGGTGCGCCGTACAGCTTCGGATGTTGCGGGATCCTGCACCAGTGCTTCAGGGTGACGTGCCAGAACGTCGATCAGCGGCTCATCGCCGTTTTGAAGAATGTGGTAGCCAGCCTCATCGTGCGCAACCAGTGCGGGATCGGCAGCTGCGCCATGAAGAATGATGGGAGCAGCACACAGCCCATGGAGTGCAAGCATGCTCGCCGTGCCTGGACCATGTTCCGTCCACCATCGTTGCACCATGACCGTATCGTGGCCGGTTTGCTGGGACAGTCGGAGTACGGGGTCCTCATCGAAGACCGGAGATTGCAGGGCCCATCCACTTCCATTGGACAGCACGAGTTGATCGCGCGCGTCTGGCTGTGCGTGTTCCACTGTATGGCCACGCTGTTCAATGAGTCGCCGGAGTACGGCATTGACGATGCTTGCGGCGCCTTTGCGTTTGCAATTGCGTTTTGCCCATTCGACCGTTTCGGCGACAACCGCATGGTCCGGAACGCGCTCGAGGAAAAACAGCTGTGCTGCGCCGGCAAGGAGAGCGCCTTGGACGCGGTCGTCGACACTTGGCCATGGTCGATCCAGCGCATGATCAATGAGTGTGGTGAGGGTGCTCCATCGCGAGAGCGCTGCCCGCACGATGGCTTCTGCCAAGCGGCGGTCGCGGTCATCCAGGCCTCGGACATCGACGGGGCGCGGAAAGAGCGCGGGGTGTATGCGCGCTGCTTCAAAGAGAAATCGACACGCGGCGTCACGAGGGCGCTGGTCTGGCATCAGGCGTTGACCGCGGCCTTGATCTCGTCGACGCGGTCCACCTTTTCCCAGGAGAAGGTGCCGGGGCCGCTTTCACCGGGTTCGCGGCCAAAGTGACCGTGAACGGCAGTTGCAGTGTAGATCGGCCGGAGCAGGTCCAATGTGGAGATGATGCCTTGTGGCGTCAGATCAAAGACGGTCGTGATTGCATCGGCGATTGCGCCTTCGTCGACGTTTGCGGTGCCCTGGCAATCGACGTGGACCGATGTTGGTTCGGCGACTCCGATGGCGTAGGAAAGTTGCACTTCGCATTCGGCAGCGAGTTCGGCAGCCACGATGTTCTTGGCGATGTAGCGAGCCATGTAGGCAGCCGATCGATCGACTTTGGATGGATCCTTGCCGGAGAAGGCGCCGCCGCCGTGGCGACCGCGTCCGCCGTAGGTGTCCACGATGATCTTGCGACCAGTCAGTCCGCAGTCACCAAGTGGACCGCCGATCTCAAACTTTCCTGTCGGGTTCACGTGCACGGTGATGTCGTCGTTCCACCAGTCTCCGAGCACAGGTCTGATGACATGCTCGGTGATGGCTTCATGGAGTGCAGCCTGGTTTTCATTCCACTCCGGTCCATGCTGAGTGGACAGCACGACGGTATCGATGCGTGATGGCGTGCCATCTTCATACAGGACGGTGACTTGGCTTTTGGCATCGGGGCGCAGGTGGGGGACGCTGTCGGCCTCACGAATTTCGGCATGACGGGCGACGAGTTTATGGCTCAAATCGATCGCCAGAGGCATGAGTGCTTCTGTTTCATTGCATGCATATCCGAACATCAGTCCCTGGTCACCGGCGCCCTGAGCGGCGTGCATTCCTTCGCCGCTGTTCACGCCTTGGGCGATGTCAGTGGACTGCTTGTCGAGTGAGACAAGGACGGCGCAGCTGTCGGCATCGAAGCCCATGCGTGCGTCTGTGTAGCCGATGCGGCGGACGGTTTTGCGTACCACCTTGGGAATATCCACATATCCATTGCAGGTGACTTCGCCTGCAATCACAGCCATGCCGGTGGTCACCATGGTTTCACAGGCGACTCTGGAGGTCGGATCCTCGGCGAGCATGGCATCGAGCACGGAATCGGAGATCTGATCCGCCATCTTGTCCGGATGGCCCATGGAGACGGATTCTGAAGTGAAGAGATAGGGGCGGGTAGCCATGGATGGTGCTCTTGATGGAGGGGTATGGTGCTGTGGACGCTGGCTGCCTGCCAGTTCCAAGGAAGAGGGCATGGTAGCCCGTGGGTGCTGGAGGCTCAACTGAAGGAGCCGTCAGTTGGGTGTGTGTGAATCGATGAATCGAAGGAAATCATGGTTCTGGGCTTGCCCACAGCCCCTTCGATGTAGAGGATACAGAGAGGCCCTGTACAGGAATGAGGAAGATCCCATGGCAGTTCAGATGGAACTTGCGCGTCTGCTGATTCGTGAAATGACGGAGATGCAGATCATCGAGCTCAAGGAACGAGATGGCGAGCGATCGTTTCCGATCGTGATCGGCCTTCCCGAGGCCTTTGCCATTGAGCGCCGGCTCAAGGGACTTGAGGTGCCGCGCCCCCAGACGCATGATCTGCTTGCATCCGTGATCGGACAACTCGGCGGTCGCTTGAAATGCATTCATATCCACGAGCTGTATGAAGGCACCTTCTATGCCATGCTCTGCATTGAGCAGGAGGGGCGCACGATTGACATTGACTGCCGGCCATCGGATGCCATCGCCTTGTCGGTAGCGGAAGGCGTTCCCATTCTCGTCAGTGAGCAGGTGATTGATTCAATTCACGACGACAAGCAGGGGAACGAGGATGATCACCAGCCTCCTCCGCCGGATGAGGACCAGCCCTTTAATTGGGACTGATGCCCCTTCATGTCTGAGTTGTCATCGCTAGCAATGTTTCCACCAGTGCCCGGTGCAGCTTCGCCCCCGCTGGGCGGCGTGCTGCGTGTCCGCTGCGAGGATTTCATCGTGCACGAGTTGCCGATGTACGAACCTGACGATGCAGGCGAGCACTTGTATCTTCGTCTTCGCAAGCAGGACTGCCCGCACGATGAGTTGATCAATCTGATTGCACGTGCTCATGGAGTCCATCGTCGTGCAGTCGGATTTGCAGGGATGAAGGACGCCAGAGCCGTCACCGAGCAGACTCTTTCCGTGCACCTGCCTGATGGAAGTGGTGCACAGCCGCTGCAGGATGATCGTGTTCAGCTGGTCTGGTCGGCGCGGCACCGCAACAAGTTGCGTCGTGGCCATCTGGCCGGAAACCGATTTGTGATTCGTATCAGAGAAGTGGACCCGCTGCGTGTGACATCTGCATGGCGTTCATTGCAATCCATGGCTGAGGATGGTGTTCCCAACGCGTTTGGTCCGCAGCGATTCGGTCGCCAGGGAGACAATCATCTTCTGGGCCGTGATCTCCTGGCAGGGCATTGGGATGCCATCGTCACCCGATTGGCGGCTGACGGAAGGCGTGGGCGCATCGAGGCGAACGTCCGGGCTGCAGCCGCCAAAGGTGGCACGCCGGAATCCTGTGTTGCGACCGTGCCCGCTCGTATTCGCAGGTTGTGGGTTGATTCGTTGCAGTCGGCCATCTTCAATGCCGTGCTTGCGGCAAGGATTGAGGAAGGCACGTGGAATCGATTGCAAGTCGATGATCTCGCACATTCCTTCCAGACACGCCGCACGTTCGTGGTTTCCAGTGGTGATCTGGAGGACCCTGACACCTGTCGTCGCATGGAGGCCCATGAGCTGAGCGCCACTGGTCCGATGTGGGGGAGGTCAATGCGATCTGCGGGCGACTCCATGGCCGAGTTCGAGCGTGCCATCACCGGCTCGGTCGACGGTGGAATATTGGATCATCTCACGTCGGACGATGGTCCACCTGGAGCAAGGCGTCCATTGATGGTTCCACTGGATCATCCGCAATGCGAATCGGGCATGGATGAGCATGGCCCGTATGTGCTGGTGGCGTTCGAGTTGCCACCTGGCGCGTACGCAACGACGGTGTTGCATGCGATCATGGGAATCTCAGAGGATTCGATCACCGACGCGCCTTGAAGAAGTCCGAGAGCAGGCCGGCGCACTCCTTTTCCATGACACCGCCACAGGTCTCGACCGTGTGATTGAGTCGTTCGTCTTCGGTGATGACGTAGAGTGTTTCACAAGCTCCAGCCTTTTCATCCCATGCGCCGAAGACGAGGCGGCCAAGCCGGGCGTTGACGAGAGCGCCAGCGCACATCGGACATGGCTCGAGCGTGACCGCCATGGTGCAGTCGTTGAATCGCCAGCTTTTCCTGACGTGCCCTGCTTCGCGCAGAGCGACGATTTCCGCATGGGCCGTTGGATCGGAGTCCATCTCGCGTCGGTTTGATCCGGTCGCCACGATACCTGTGTCATCGTAGAGCACTGCGGCGACGGGGACTTCGCCGGACTCGCCCGTTTCTTTGGCCAGGGCAATGGCATGACGCATCATGTCAAGATCGCGTTGCGTGGGAGGAAGTTCACTCATCGGGCGTCTGCATCCCCTGCGAGCCGTGACGCGGGAACGAATTGCAGAAGTAGGATTCCAAGTTCATACAAGCAATACAGTGGAATCAGCATGAACACCATTGAGATGACGTCGGCGGGTGTCGTGATCGCGGCAACAAGGCTGCACACCAGCAATGCCCACTTGCGGTTCGCCTTGAGTCCCTTCACGCTGACGATGCCGGTCCAGCCGAGCAGCACGATGACCAATGGCATCTGGAAGGCGATGGCGATGCCCGCCAGAAGAATGAGTACGAAGTTCACATAGCTGGTCAGTCGAAAGATCTGCGAGATGGCATTCGAGCCTTCCAGAGGAAGTTGCAGGACACGGAATACACCTTCCGATTCGGGTACGGCGATCTGCAGCAGTCCCTGGGGCATCAGTACCCATGCGCTGCCTGCAGTGGGCGCTTCGGGCATTGCTTCAAGTATCGGCAGGGATCCGAGGCCAGTGGTCGTCGCGGCGTTTCCGGTTTCAATCAGCGTGGCGGGGGCCGGGAGGCTGCCGCCGATGCTCATCAGGACTTCAAGCATGAGTGGCAGCATGACGTAGTACATCAGGCTTGTGCCGGCCAGCACCAGAATGGCGCTGCCGGGCAGAAGGAAGTGTACGAATCGACGTTCTCTGGGAAACAAGCCGGGGCCGATGAACAGCCAGGCCTGCCAGAGCAGCCACGGAAGGCTGAGTACCAGTGCGCCGATGATGCTGACCTTGATCTTCATCACGAGGAACTCGGGCGGGCTGAGCACCTGAAGTTGGCGGGGGAAACCATACGCTTCTTGCACGGTCTGGAGTGGGATCAGGAGCCATTCCAGCAGCAGGTCACCCATGAAGAAGAGTGCCATGGCAAGAGGAATGGGTGCGATGAGCCCATAGATGAGCCGACGTCTCAGCTCATCCAGATGGTCCCCGAAGGCCATACGGTAGAGGTCGGGATGGGAGGGCATGTGCACCATGGTGTCATCATCTCACGTTGAATCGAACAGGGTACCACCCAGACACCGAAGACGGAGCGCTCCGCGTAGAATGTCGTGCTCCATGGCTGCCAATAGGGATTATTACGACGTGCTTGGGGTAACCCGTACTGCCACCGCGGAGGAGATCCGCTCGGCGTGGCGTGGATTGGTACGGCAGTTTCACCCCGATGTATCGGATGAGCCGGATGCCGAGGCCCGCTTCAACGAAGTGCAGGAAGCCTACGACGTTCTTTCAGATGAAAAAAAGCGTGCGGAGTATGACCAGTACGGACATGCGGGCGCTGCTCATGGTGGCTGGGGCGGAGGGCCTTCGGTCGACTCGGGGCAGTTTCAGGACATCTTTGACGGGATCTTTTCCGGTGGCGGTGGCGGCGGATTTCGTCCCGGCGGTTCGACCAGTCGTGGCCCGCGTCGTGGCACGGATCTTCGTATGGAACTCTCCATTACATTTCGCACTGCCGCTCTGGGCGGTGGTGAGCAGGTGAAGTTGAAGGATGGAACGTCCATTGAAGTCAAAGTTCCTCGCGGCATCGAAGACGAAGACACGCTCCGCTTGAAGGGTCGTGGCGGTCCAGGCGCTCCAGGTGCCGACGCAGGTGATCTGTTGTTGACGATTCGTGTTGGGCGTCATCCGGCCCTGCGGCGAGTGGGGCGAGATCTGTTCATGGATGTCCCGATCTCGATTGCCGAGGCGGCCTTGGGCACTACGGTGCACATCGCGTTGCTAGAGGGGTCGATCGATCTGAAGATTCCTGCGGGAACGTCCTCAGGCCAGAAGCTGCGTGTCACAGGCCGGGGGATTGAAGATGCTTCCGGCAAGCAGGGCGACTTCTATTCCGTGGTGCAGATCATGGCGCCATCGGAACTTTCCGATCGAATGCAATCTCTGTTGAATGATCTTGCGGATGAGTTGCCTGATCCTCGTGACGATGCTCCCGGAGTGGGAAGTGTTCCGCGGCCATGAGTACTCCGGCGGTCATTCTGCTTTCCGGCGGGCTCGACTCCGCGACGACTCTGGCAATAGCTCAGTCGGCGGGGTACGAGTGCCATGCCGTCAGTTTCGATTACGGGCAGCGGCACCGAGTGGAGCTCGAGGCCGCCAAGCGTGTCGGCGAGGCATGCGGAGTCGCTTCGCATCGAATGATCACGCTTGATACGACGGCGTTTGCCGGCTCCTCACTGACCGATGGAGGCGAGGTGCCCAAAGGGCGCGCCGATGACGCCATTGCCGAGGGGATACCGTCCACGTATGTTCCGGCTCGCAATCTCGTCTTCCTGTCCTACGCGCTCGGTGTTGCCGAGGGGATTGGGGCAACGGATCTCTTCATCGGCGTGAATGCCGTGGACTACTCCGGATACCCCGACTGCCGCCCCGAGTTCATCGCCTCGTTCGAGGCAGCGGCGAATTTGGCGACGCGGATTGGAGTTGAAGGCGGCGGTATCGTCATCCACACGCCATTGCTCAACCTGACGAAGGCGGACATCATTCGCCGTGGTCTATCGCTGGGTGTGGACTACGAGATGACGATCAGCTGCTATGACCCTGATGGCCAGGGGCGTGCGTGTGGCGATTGTGATGCATGTCTGCTTCGAGCTCGTGGGTTCGCGGAAGCAGGGTCCGATGACCCAGTCAGACGTCGATGTTCTTGACGTCGAGTGCGTGGTCTTCGATGTAGGTTCGGCGCAGTTCGACGTTCTCGCCCATCAGGGTTGAGAACAGTTCATCGGCTTTGGAAGCATCATCCATGGTGACCTTCAGCAGTGTTCGTTGGGCTGGGTCCATGGTGGTGTCCCAGAGTTCTTCCGGGTTCATTTCGCCGAGGCCCTTGAATCGCTTGAGATCGATGTTGCGTCGTCCCACGTTGCGGAGTTCGACGAGAATGCC